>CAJMRU010000089.1 GCA_905215845.1 uncultured bacterium | reverse complement strand
ACTTAAAATTATCATGATATTTATATAAAAGTTCTAAAATTTTTTTTGATGAATACAATATATAAGAAGAAATTTATAAAAAGGGACAAGGTATATTAGTTGAAAAATAATATGTGCTTAAACATTTTCAGAATAAATTTATTGATTTTTATTACAAAAAAACAAAAGTATACCTTTAAATAGAAGAAGAAAGGGATGAACTTGAAATGCAAATGATAAAATACATAATGTTAGTTATTATATTCATAGCATCAACACTGATAGGAAAAATTTTATCAAAAAAATATACATATAGGCTAGTAGAACTAGAAGAGATGCAAAATGCATTAAATATTTTTAAATCTAAAATAAAATTTACATATGAACCCATTTCAGATATTTTTAATGACATAGCTAAAAATAGTATTCCTAACATAAGTAAGATATTTGCCAAAGCGAGATATAAAATGAATGAACTATCAGCAGAAGAAGCGTGGCAAGAAACTATCGAAGAAGTACAAACAAACTTAAATGAAGAAGATATTCATGCTATATCAATGTTGTCGAAAATGTTAGGACAAACTGATGTAGAAGGGCAAATAAGTCAAATAGAAATAACTCGGAGAATTTTTAGAAAATCAAATAAAGCAAGCAAGAGAAGAAAAAAATAAAAATGAAAAATTATATAGTAGGCTTGGAACTATAATAGGAATGACAATTATAATTGTTCTAGTATAAAAAGGAAGGATGATATTTAAAAATGGATATCAATTTATTATTCAAAATAGCTGCAATAGGAATATTAGTAGCAGTATTACATCAAGTATTAGTAAGAGCTGGAAGAGAAGACCAAGCAATGATGACTACTTTAGCTGGACTAGTTATAGTATTAACAATGGTAATAAAAGAAATAAGTGGATTATTTGATACAGTAAGGACAATATTCAATCTTTAATGCAAGGAAGATGGAACTATGGAAATTATAAAAATAATAGGAATTGCTTTAATAGCTTTAATCATAATTATTCTATTAAAACAATACAAACCAGAATTTGTGATTTATGTAAGTTTAATAGCAGGAGTTTTAATTTTATTTTTAGTAATAGACGAGCTATCAGGAATAGTAAGTTTAATACAATCAATTGCAGATAAAGCTTCAATTAATAGTCAATTTTTATCAATATTATTAAAAATAACAGGAATAGCATTTTTATCAGAATTTGCAGTCAGTATTTGTAAAGATTCAGGAGAAGCAGCAATTGCAAGTAAAGTAGAATTAGGAAGTAAAATTATTATAATATCAATGTCTATTCCAATAATATCAACATTATTAGAAATAATATTAAAAATATTACCATAAGACTTAATAAGGGGTGTAAGATTTGAAAATTTTAATAAATATAATTACAATATTAATCTTATTTATAACTATGCCAATTTCAAATGCCTCTGATACAAAAGATGAAAGTAATAAAGAAACAATGCTAGAGCAACAAGAAGAATTTGGAGTAGGAGAGTTTATCAATAGTGCAAAAGAATATACAAATGATTTTTTTAATGAGGATGAATTAAATGATTTTTTTAATAGTGCAATAAAAGGGGAAGTAGATAATAGCTCAATTTTTAAAAAAATTTTAAGTTTATTTGGACAAGAATTTGTCGACAGTATAAAAGCAGTAGGAAGTATATTAGTAATAATAGTAATACATAGCATTTTAAAATCTATTAGTGAAAGTTTAGAAAACGAAAGTATATCAAAACTAATTTACTATGTTCAATACATATTAATAGTAACTATAATAATGTCTAGTTTTTCTGGAATAGTAAAATTAGTACAAGATACCACTAATAATTTAGTTGGATTTATGAATTTATTAGTGCCATTATTAATAGCATTGATGTTGTATACAGGTAGCATAGCAACAAGTGGTGTGCTAGAACCTATAATATTATTTATGATTAATTTTATAGGAAATATAATACAAACAATAATAATACCAGGAGTATTGATTTTGGCAGGATTAGTAGTTATTTCTAAAATATCTAACAACTTTCAAATTGGAAAACTATCTAAGTTTTTCCAGTCAAGCATAATATGGTTTTTAGGAATAGTATTAACAATATTTGTAGGAGTAGTTTCGCTTGAAGGTACATTGTCTAGTAGTGTAGATGGTATAACTGCTAAGACAACAAAAGCAGTAGTTAGTACAGCAATTCCGGTAGTTGGAAAAATACTAGGAGATGCAGTTGATACTGTTTTAGGATGTGGAATTATTTTAAAAAATGCAGTTGGACTAATAGGAGTTATAGTAGTAATAGCTATATGTATTGCTCCAATCTTAAAATTAGCGATTTTAACAATTACATATAAATTATTAGCAGGTATATGTGAACCAATAGCTGATAAAAACATTGTTAGTTTAATAGAGCAAGTAGGGGACATATTTAAAATATTTTTAGCAATATTAACAACAATATCAGTATTATTAATTATTGGAACAGCTTTAGTAGTAAAGATATCCAATACAGGAATGATGTATAGATAGAGGGGAGTTTATGATTGAATTTTTAAGTTCTTGGGCAAAAGGATTAGGATTGGCGATTGTAGTTGTTTCGATATTAGAGATGATATTGCCAAATAATAAAACAAAAAAATATATAAGGATGGTAATGGGAGTATATATTTTATTTACAATAATATCTCCGTTTATAAAAAATAAACAAACAATAGATGTGAGTAGTTTTGAAATAGAAAAATATAGTAATTACACATCAAGTTCAGGAAAAACGACACAAACATCAATGGATAAAAGAATAGAAGAACTATACATAGATAAATTAGAAAAAGACATAAGCAAAAAAGTAAGAGAACAAGGTTATGATATATTAAATTGCAAAGTAGAAGCACAATTAAATGATAGTGAAGAAAATTCAGAAATTTCAAAAATTAAATTGCAAGTAAAAAAAAATGAAAGCAATAAAGTTAATAATGAATTAACATTAGAAAATAAAGTAGTAGAAGAGATACAAAAAATACGACCAATAAATACCAATATTGTTGAAAGAGAAAAAAGTAATAAAAGTGAAAAAATCACAAATGAAGATAAACAAAAGATAAAAAAATTTTTAATGGAAGAGTATGGGGTGAAGGAAAAATGCTTGGAAATAAATTAAAAAAATTAATAAATACAGATGAGGAAAAACAGGAAGGAAATAACAAAAAGAAAATAGAAAATTTGGTATTTTTAGTAGTAATACTTATAATAACAGTTGTAGCAATAAATGCAATTTGGAATGGAAATAGTAAAAAAAATAAACAAGATGAAAATAGCCAAAACTCAAAACAATTAGCTCAAAATATAAATAATACAACAATAGAAACATCTAGTAGTACAAGTAAAGAACTAGAAAAAAATTTAGAAACAATATTATCTAGGATACAAGGAGTGGGAGAAGTAAAAGTTTTTATCAATTATTCTGAATCTAGTGAAGTTGTACCAATGTATAATGAAGCATCAAAAAATAGTAACACAGAAGAAACAGATACTCAAGGAGGAATAAGAAAAATTCAAGAACAAGATTCACAAAAAGAAATAATATATAAAGAAGAAAATGGTGAAAAAGTACCAATAACTAAAAAAATAGTAGAACCTAAGGTACAAGGAGCAATAATTACGGCAAAAGGGGCAAGTGATGTGAATATAAAAACAAGTATAATTCAAGCAGTTGAAGCAGTAACTGGTTTGGCTACTCATAAAATACAGGTGTTTGAAATGAATTGAAAATTTTATAATTATCACTCAGTTCCAGCTACTCTATACTAAAAAAGGTTTATAGGTAAATCCTTTATAAAAAACCTAAATATAGAAAAGGAGAAAATGATATATTAAAAATGTATCATTAAAAAATTCATGAAAAAATTATTAAAGAAAAATCAAGTAGTAGTATATGTAATTGCACTAATGCTAGTGGTTGCAGGGTATCTGAATTTTACCACAAATAATGAGCAAGCATTAGAAACAAGCTTACAAATGGAAGCGGACGATATGCAAATAGCAGATATTGGAGATGCTAAGTTAGCTAATAGTGATGATGTTGTTACAAATACTACGGAAAATCAAGAAAAAAAGAAAGAAAATGTGAATACTCAAAATAATACAGAAAAAAGTATGCAAGAGAAAGATATAGAGAAAACAGAAGAAAATACTAATAGTGAAAATGTAACAAAAGAAAATACAACAATTCAAACAAATGGAGTAGCTACAAAAGAACAAAGTGATTATTTTGTGAAATCAAAACTTGAAAGAGATAAGATGTATTCACAAATGTTAGAAACATATGAAAATGTTTTAAATAGTAGTAATTCTTTAGAAACTCAAAAACAAAGTGCAACTGAAGAAATAAAAAAAATCAATGAAATTAAAAATAGTATAATGGTATGTGAAAATTTAATATCTACAAAAGGGTTTAACAATAATATCGTATTTGTTAATGGAGAAAGCATAAGTGTTATAATAGGTTCGGAGCAAGAATTAACTAAAGAACAAGTTGCACAGATTCAAAATATTATTTCTAGGGAATTGAAGGCGAATATTGATAATATACATATTTCAAACAAGAAACTTTAGGGAATATTATTTAAAATATGTAAGCAGATAAAAGAGAAAAGCAGAAAGTTTTGAGAGTATATCGTAAAGTTTGTGTAAACTTTAAACTTCTTATGATAATTTTTAAAAATTTTGATAGTTTATAAATTTAGTCTGAGAACAGTGAAGTTAGTAATTCGTTGTTCTCAGACTTTTATGCAATTTTATTAGCCATTGTTCTTATGTATTCCCCTAATTCAGTATCATTTAATTCCAATTCTATAATTAAATTACGCAATACATCACGCCTAGGCAAATCTTCTTCATTATCTATTCGCACATATTGTCTAAGGCTAATACCAAGTATTTCAGACATTTTTTCTTGAGTATAGTTTTTTTCCTTTCTTTTTTCTTTAATCATAAAATCACCTTAAATATAACTTGGTTTAATTATTGCATAAAAAAATTTTAAATTGTATTGACATTTTATGTCATAGAGATATGAATATAAAATTATTTGAATTGACCATTTGGACCAATAGAAAAAAATAAAAAAATAATGTATAAATACAATAATAAAAAATATGAAATAAATT
>CAJMRU010000088.1 GCA_905215845.1 uncultured bacterium | reverse complement strand
AAAAATAAACATATAGTAAAGAAAATGTTTATAATGATATTTATATCAATAACTATTATAAATATAGTACCTAAAAATCTCAAAATTTATTTTATAGATGTAGGGCAGGGGGATTCTACATTTATTGTTACATCACATAATAAAACAATTTTAGTAGACGGTGGAGGAAGTTTACAAGAAAATTTTGATGTTGGAAAGAAAACATTAATACCATATATATTAGATAGGGGATATACAAAAATAGACTATATTTTTATTTCTCATTTTGACTTAGACCATGTAGGAGGAATATTATCAGTCTTAGAAGAATTAAAAGTCGGAAAAGTAATTATAGGAAAACAATTTGAAAATTCAAAGAATTATGAGAAATTGATAAAAATTGCAACTAAAAAGAAAGTAGAAATTATACAAGTAGATGAACAAAAAGAAATTGTTATAGATAATGTAAAGTTTAATATAATATGGCCAGATAAAGAAAATATAATAAAAGAAAATAACTTAAATAACAATTCACTTGTAATGAAAATGGTATATAGAAATTTTTCAATGCTATTTACTGGGGACATAGAAGAAATTGCAGAAAGAAAAATAATAGATACATATAAGAATAATTATGATATTTTTAAATCAGATATATTAAAAATTGCTCATCATGGATCAAAGACTTCATCTATAAATGAATTTTTAAATTTAGTAAAACCTCAAATAGCTTTAATAGGAGTGGGTGAAAATAATAAGTTTGGACATCCCAGTGAGGGAGTTATAAATAGTTTAAATAATTTACGGAGTGGAAGTTTATAGAACAGATTTAAATGGAGAGATTAGTATGGAAGTAAATTCAAGAGGAAGATATTTTGTGAAAAAATTTATTAATTAAAGAAATAGGACAAACTGTATAAAATTAGAAATAATTGCAAATAATACTAGAAAATAGATAAAATGATTGAATATCTGAAAAGAGATATATAATAACATTTTATGATTGGAGGTTAACATGAAAAGAGCAATTATTATTTTGTCAGTTTTATTGGTAATTATAATTTCAGTATGCACAGCCTTTTTTATAAAAAGCTTAGATAAAGAAGAGAAAATTGATACAAAAGTATCAGAAGTGAATAATGAGGTCGTAACAGA
The DNA here is from genome assembly GCA_905215845.1 of uncultured bacterium. GTDB lineage: Bacteria > Bacillota > Clostridia > TANB77 > CAG-508 > CAG-269. Next base: position 4,046 of record CAJMRU010000088.1, on the reverse strand, counting down.
TGAGTGCATAGATGAATCAAATGATTTTGAGAAAATTGAGATAGAAGAAACTAATTCACATGAAGAGAAAACTTCACCAAATTGTTCACTAACCATGAAAAGATATTATAATGAGTGTGGGCATAGCATTGAAGAGTATTCTAATTTGAATAAAGAACTTGTTAATAAGACCAAAGATGAAATTCAAGGGGTATATAGTGCGTGGTCTATTGATAAATTTTCTAATAATGAAATTATTATTTCTAGAAGTTTTGAAAGTCAATGTGGAGAACATTATGTTGTAAGAGATAAAAATGGAAAAGTTGCTATATACTTGCTTTCAGGAGATGGTACAGAAAGTGAGTTACAAGAAACTCAAATAGCAACGGAGTTTTTGACTGAAACTGATAAGGTTGAGTTGCAAAATGGGATTAGAGCTAATGGGAAACAGGAATTAAATCAGGTTATTGAAAATTTTGAATAAGTGCGTTTGGGCTGACCTAGAAATATTTTTATATTCTAGGTCAGCCCTTTAAGAAATATGAATTTAGTTGTATTTATTATTGATAGTGCACTAGCGAAAGTTTAGATATATACATATCATGTATTTTAAATATTTCACTAATTTTTCTTATCAACAGTTACTTCTTTTTTTAAGTCGGATTTTTCGATGAATCCTTTTTGGTATAAATCTTTAACGTACATTACTAATGCAGATATAGTAGATATTAAAGCTAGTAGGTAGATTCCGATAGTAATGTTTGACCATATGACTCCTAGGTTAAATTGTTTTACTGCTAATGATGCAACTATTGCTACATAGAAAAGTACTGTGGCTAATTTTCCATACCATCTACTGTATACAACAACATCTTTTCCATATAAGAATGATGCTCCTACTATCATTATAAATTCTTTTAGTAATACTATTAATAAAATCCACATAGGTATTATATCTTTTATTGCTAATGATGCTAATGTTATAATTTGTGTTAGCTTGTCTGCTAGTGGGTCCATAAGTTTTCCGAAGTTTGTTATAAGGTTAAATTTTCTAGCTATACAACCATCTGCTATATCTGTTATTCCTGATAGAGTAAAAAACACAAATGCTAAAATGAAATTTCCTGCGAAGATATTTTTTACAATTAATGGTATTATTAAAAATCTAATTATTGTTAGTATATTTGGTACATATTTTAACATATAAAATTCCATTCCTTTCTCGTTTTTCTCGAAGGTACACAAATTGATAAAAGATACTTGTTTTCTTTTAATCTGATTTACTATTGCATAGGCAAAATAATCTTTTGTTTTGTGCTTATGTAAGATTTTTTCCTATACAACAAACAAAAGTGACCTTTAAAAAGATTTTATTTTACTTCAAAATTTAATCTATCTTCTTTCAATTCTACATTTACATTTTGACCGTCTAAAAGAGTTCCTCTTAATATCATTTCAGATAATTCATCTTCAACATATCTTTGAATAGCGCGTCTTAAAGGTCTTGCGCCGAATTTTATATCTGTTCCTTTGTCAAGTATATACATTTTTGCTTCTTTTGATATTTGCATTTTTATATCTTTTTCATTTAATGCTTTTTGTGTATCATTAAGCATTAGGTCTACAATTTTTAGTAATTGTTCTTGTGTTAAAGCATCAAAAGCAACAACTTCATCTACTCTATTTAAAAATTCAGGTCTGAAAACATCTTTTAGGCTATCCATAATTTTTCCTTTATTAATAGTAGTATTTCCAAAACCTATTGAATTGTTGTTTAAGTTTGAACCAGCATTAGAAGTCATTATTATAATTGTATTTGAAAAACTAACAGAATTTCCTTGACTATCTGTAAGAACTCCATCATCTAATACTTGTAACAAAATATTAAATACATCTGGATGAGCTTTTTCTATTTCATCTAATAATATTATTGAATATGGTTTTCTCTTAACTTTATCTGTTAATTGGCCAGCGTCATCATAACCAACATAACCTGGAGGTGCACCTATTAACTTAGAAGTAGAATGACTTTCCATATATTCTGACATATCTATTCTTATTATAGAATCTTCAGAACCAAACATTTCATAAGCTAAGCTTTTTGCTAGTTCTGTTTTTCCAACTCCAGTAGGACCTACAAATATAAAAGAAGGTGGTCTTTTTGTAGTTTTTAATCCTGCTCTGTTTCTTCTAATTGCTCTTGATACTGCTGAAACTGCTTCATCTTGACCTATTACTCTTTTGTGAAGATTAGTTTCAAGATTTAGTAATTTTTGTGTTTCTGCTTCTGTTATTTTTTTAACAGGTATTTTTGTCCAACTTTCAATTACATTGGCAACATCTTGTATGGTAAGTTGTTTTGGTTTCATTTTTTTATTTAGAATATCAATTTCTTCGATTAATTGACACTCTTTAGTTTTTAAGTCAGCTGCTTTTTGATAATCTTCTGTTGAATCAGCAGCTACAACTTCTTCTTTTTCAGCTTGTATATGAGCTAATTCTTGTTTTAAACTTTCTAACTTGAATAACTCTTTGTTTTCTAAGTTAATTCTAGAACAAGCTTCATCTAAAATATCAATAGCTTTATCAGGTAAAAATCTATCATGAATATATTTTTCTGACATGATAACTGCTTGTTTTATTACATCAGAAGAGATTTTTACTTTATGATATTCTTCATAATATTTTTTAATTCCTTCTAATATTCCAATAGAATCATCGATATTTGGTTCTTCAATTAATACTTGTTGGAATCTTCTTTCTAAAGCTGAGTCTTTTTCAATATATTTTCTATATTCTTTTAAAGTTGTTGTTCCAATTAATTGAATTTCTCCATTTGATAGAGCAGGTTTTAATATATTTGCTGCATTCATTGAATGTTCACCATCTCCTGCGCCTATAATATTGTGTATTTCGTCAATAACTAAAATTATATTACCATATTCTTTACATTCATCAATGATACCTTTCATTCTAGATTCAAATTGACCTCTAAATTGTGTACCTGCTATTACAGAAGTCATATCCAATAAATAAACTTCTTTATTTAAAAGTTTTGCAGGAACATTTTGATTAGCAATTTTTATAGCTAATCCTTGTGCTATTGCAGTTTTTCCAACACCAGGTTCACCGATTAAACAAGGATTGTTTTTTGAACGCCTATTTAATATTTGAACAATTCTTTGGATTTCTTTATCTCTACCAATAACAATATCTAATTCATTATTTTTAGCTTTATGTGTTAAATTTGTCCCATAAGTATCTAAGAATTTTTTCTTTTTATTTTGTTTAGAATTTTTCTTCTTCTCAACTTTTACTTTTTTTCTTCCATTTGAAGAAGCTTCTTGTTCACTATTTTCTTTATTATTTTGTCCATTAAACATATTAAAAATTGAACCTAGTGGAATGGCAGCACCTGCTATTTTAGGAGAATTTTCATCATCTTCATCTGGATTATTATTTGTAGTATCAAAGGTAATTGCACCTTCAATATTTTCAATATCTTCTAAATTTATATTTTCAGCCAAATCTTTAAAAATAGTTTCAAATTGTTTTGTCATATCATTTATATTGATTTTATCATGTGCTAAAATATCATTTTGCTTATAAAGAGCTTCAGTAGGGTCAATACCTTTTGCTTTTGCACAGTCATAGCAATAACCTTCAAAAGACTCTTTACCATTTTCTATTTTTTTATAAAAAAGTATGGCTGGATTTTTATTACATTCTGAACATAACATACTCTGAATTCCTCGTTTCTTCTAAATTTTGAATATACTATATCATACATTAATTTGCTAGAATAGTCAACAAAATTAAGGATTTTTTAACATTATAGCTATCTTTTTTTTGCCTTATATGTTAGAATAATAAATAGTGAAACTATGTAATTATAGAGTAAAAATACATTAATATTATATAAAAAAATTAAGAAAGGAGAAAATGAAATATTGAATTAATTAAGTATTTCATTTAGTAAAATATGAAGGTAACTTTGCCCAAAAAAGAAAAGACTGATACTAAAGCAATAGCTATATATACAATTGCAATAATATCATGTATAATTG
>CAJMRU010000087.1 GCA_905215845.1 uncultured bacterium | reverse complement strand
TATGGATATAATTTAATAACAAGAGCAGGAAAAATGGAAGTTGAAAATATAATTAAATTTAGAAAAGAAGATATAAAGTAAATTAAAATATATTAAAAAAGCTGTAGTTTAAATATGAAATTTAAACCTACAACTTTTTACTTTTTCTGAACTTTTTAATTTTTAGAAAACTTTAAAACATAATATTTAATATCAAAATAACTTACTTCATCAGGCAATATCTCCTTCAAAGGTTTTAACTTTTCAGAACCCAATTTAGTTATTGCAGAAATTATATCATTTTCATATTGAGTATTAACACATCTAGTTAAATCAATATCAAGGTCATTTTCATAACATTTTAAAAGATGATTTTCAATAGTTGTTTTAGTAAGCCCACGAATATTTGCAATTTCATCAATAGATTTCCCACTATTATACAAGTTATATGTAGTAATATGAGTCTCTTCTTTTTTTTCCTTTATAATAGAAGTAAGATCACAAGATTTAGAAGATATATTAGAGTAGATATCAGTAGTTTTACTAGAATTTTCTGGAGTTTTTGCTATATTCTCAAAATCATTATTAATGTCAAAAAAATCAAAGTTTATGTCAGTTGTAATTGATTTTGAAGAAACGTCAATATTATTTTCCAGCACATAATTAGAAATAGTATTTAAAAAGATTTCTCCATATTGTTCAACTTTATGTGTTCCAATACCATGAATTTGTAACAAACTTTCCACAGTTAAAGGAAAAAATGTGGACATCTGTTTCAAAGAAACGTCAGTACAAACAATAAAAGGAGGAATATGTAAGTCTTTTGCTATTGACATACGAACAGATTTTAATAAGCTAAATAAATTCTCATCATATTGTAAATCTTCCATATTAGAATTATTATTTATATTTTTTAACTTATTATGATTATTAGAAAAAGATAATTTTTCTATTTTCCTTTTTATAAATACAGATTTGTTTTTAAACAATATATCATTAGCAGAATTAGATAATGATAAAATAGGATATTTATCACCATTAGAAATTATATAACCTTCAGAAATTAAAAAAGAAATAATATTTTTAATAGTATCCTTAGAGTAATCTTTCATAATTCCATAAGTAGATAAATTATCAAAACCCAATGACCTTATTTTAGCAGAATTTGAACCTTTTAAAACATCAGCAACTAAGCCCATTCCAAATCTTTCATTCACTCTCTTGATACAAGACAAAATCTTTTTACTATCAGTAGTTATATCAGTAACTTCAATTTCTGAATTACAATTACCACAATTATCACATTCATCAAAATTAGGAGATTCGCCAAAATACTCTAACAAATATTTTCTAAGACATTTATCAGTATTACAATAATCAACCATATCGCTTAGTTTATCATATTCATTAGAATGATTCTGATTAGGATTACCTTGCTCGATTAATAGTTTGTTCGTAACAATATCAGAACGATTAAATAATAAGATACAATTTGCATTATCTCCATCTCTACCACTACGACCAGCTTCTTGATAATAACTTTCTAAATCGCGTGGCATGTTGTAATGAAGTACATATCTAATATTAGATTTATCAATCCCCATACCAAAAGCATTAGTAGCAACCATTACACAAGTTTTATCATATACAAAATCATTTTGATTACTTGTTCTTTGCTTTTCTGACATACCAGCATGATATTTACTAACGGCTATACCAAATTCTAATAAATCATCATAAATTGAATCAACAGTTTTTCTTGTTAAACAATAAATAATACCAGATTGATCTTGATTATTTTTTACATAATCAAATAAAAATTGTTTTCTATTTATAGGAGTTTCCACAGAAAAATATAAATTAGGTCTATCAAATCCAGTAGTTAAAGTAAAAGGAGTTTGCAAGTGAAGAAGACCTATAATATCCTCTTTTACAACTTCTGTTGCAGTAGCAGTAAAAGCAGTAACTACTGGTCTTGTATCTAAATTTAAGATTATATTTGCAATCTCTGTATAACTAGGTCTAAAATCATGTCCCCATCTAGAAACACAATGAGCCTCATCAATAGCAAACATAGATACATTTAATTGTTTTAATAAATTTAAAAAACTATCAGTAGCTAATCGCTCTGGAGCAATATATATAATTTTATAAACATTATTTAATATATTATTAATAGTTTGAGCATAATCAAAGCTACTTAAAGTACTATTAATAAAGGTTGCAGGAATTCCAACTTGATTTAAGTTATCTACTTGGTCTTTCATTAAAGAAATAAGAGGCGAAACAACGATTGTAACACCGTCAAAAATCATTGCTGGTATTTGATAACATATTGACTTACCAGCACCTGTTGGCATTATTCCTAGACAATCTTCCATATTTAAAATATGAGAAATAATATCTTCTTGGCCTTGTCTGAAATTTTCATAGCCAAAGTGATTTTTCAATAGCTTTTTAGCTAATTGCATATTTTTATTATTCATAAAGAACCTTCTTTCTTTCTTTCAGTATTATATACTGAATAAATTATTTAGTAAAGATATAATAAAATTGGAGGATTAAATGAGGTAGAAATTTTCTTGAAATAAACTTGTAGAGAAATGACTTTTATGTTATATTTATAATAAATATATGTATTAAGAAAAGGAATTTTAGGTTGAAAGAAATCAAAAACTTTTCATTACTATATGTGACTTTTAGTAAAGCAGGAAAGGAATGGATTTTTATATGGAAAAAGAGAATATAGATAAACTATATGAACTAATAAGAAAAATACCAGCAACAAGTAGAAATAAAAAACAAATAGATGAGATAAAAGAATTAATACAACAAGAAAGATTTAAAGATGCTATAGATAGAGTAAGAGAATTAGGACAAAATAAATTAAAAATAATAGGATATAGAAGTAAAGTTGACAAAAAAATAGAAGAAGAAAATGAAAATGATGGTAGACTATTTCCAAAGAAATTAAGTAATTCAAATTTAGAATATGTCTTTATGGGACTCCTATTAGCAAACCCTAAATCAATATCAAGATATTATTTTTTATTTGATGAATGTTTTTTTGAAGATGATAAAATATTAAATATATATAAAAGTGTACTTTTTACAGAAGGTGGAAGTTATACACCAGAGATAGCAAAACAAGGCTTCAACTTTTCTAGAGATTCAGAAGAAGTGTATCAATTAAAATATGATTTAAAGAAAGCTGTTCAAGATAAAGAATATGATATGGAAAAAATTTATGTAGAATTAAAGAAACTATTTGTTTTAAGAAAAAGTTACATAGGAAATCCAATTAAAAGTATACAACAAAGAATAGTAGATATTATAGATTACAAATTATATGATCAAATGTCAGTAGAAGAAGTTGAAAGTGCAGTAAATCAAGTAACAGTAACAGAAAAATTTAAACAATCAATTTTAAATAAGGATTTAACAGACTTTTTAGAAGAAGGAAATAACAATTTAACAAATGGTCTTGATTTACCTTTTCCAATATTAACAGAAGTATTTAAAGGAATAAGAAAGGGAGAAACAATGGCATATGCAATGCCATCAAACTCAGGAAAAAGTAGATTTGCAATAAACATTGCAGCATATACAGCATTTGTAAATAAAAAGAAAGTATTAATGATATCTAATGAAATGTCAGAAGAAAAAATGAAATTGTGTCTAATAACTACAATTTTAAATAATCCAGAATTGCAAAAATTACATGGACAAAAATTACATAAATCAGAAAATGAAATATTAGATTTCAAATTTAGACCAGATAATGTAGAAGAGGCAAATTTAGATGAAGATGGGTTTATTTTAAAAGGAGAAAAAGAAACTCATAGAGAATTTATAGAAAGATTATCAAAAATATCTACTGAATTTAATAGAACAATAGAAGCAACAGATTGGGTAAATAAACAAATAAATAACTCGATATATTTTATAAACATAACAGACCATACAAATGATGAATTAAAAAAAGTAATAATGAATTACTATTATAAAGAAAAAATAGAATATGTATTTTATGATACATTAAAAACGGATACCGCTAATATAGGAAATGGTGAAGAAATAAAAAGGACAGCAACAATATTATCAAATATAGCTCAAAACTTTGGAATATTTATATGCTCTTCTCTACAATTATCAGAAACATCAACTTTACCAATTAACTTAGACATAAATGATTTAGCAGTAAGTAGAACTGTTAAAGAAGTTTTAGATACCTTATGCTTAATAAAACAAATAAACAGAGATTCTTATCAAAATTATGAATATTCATTAAAAGAAGTAGATACAGAATTTTATGATTTAAAAAGATATGAAGATCCAGATGTAAGATATTATTCATGTATAGTAGATAAAAATAGAGCAGGTCCAAAACCTAAATTATTATTTAGATTAAATTTAGCATATAATAGTTGGGAAGAATTGGGATATTTAAGATTAAAACAAAATAAAGAAATTTAATGAATAATGGAAATAGAAATAGTAGTAATAGAAAAAGAAAAAATTACTACTATTTTTAAAATAAAAAAGGGGATTAAAAAGTAAAATTTATAGAATAAATTTTATTTTATAGCTTAATTATAAAAAAATAAATGTGAAAAATCTATCGAAAAATGTAGAATTACTAAAATAATTTAATGAAATTTGAGTCAAAAAAGGTAAAAGAACAAAAACAAAGAAAACAAAAGGAAGTAAAATAGCAAAATATAGAAAATTGTGTAAAATAATGCGATGAAAAGTCCTTGAAAAACCTTAATTTCAGTAGTATCATGAAGAGGTGCTGAAGAAAAAAAGGAGGAAATATGAAAACATTTTTTGGTGGAAAATTTATTGAAAAAGAAACATTAAAGGAGGTAGGAATTTCATATCCAATAAAATTAGAATATTATAAAGACATACATTCAGATGAATTCATAAGAACAAATGGTGCTAAATATGGAATAAGTGTAGTAAAAACTTCATATATTCCAAACAACACAGTAATTGAAAACAAGGATATAGAATATCTTTCAAATGATGAAAGAAAAATAGAAAAGATATTAGAAATATTTAAAGAAAATGAAGTAACTCCAATAGGAGTTGAAGATGTATTAAATGAATTAAAAGTAAAAATATTCTAAATATAAAGTATAATAATGTTAAATATTAGGCTGTCATAAATATAAAATTTGATATTAGTTAAATATT
>CAJMRU010000086.1 GCA_905215845.1 uncultured bacterium | reverse complement strand
TTTTGCTCTCCTTTATTAATTTATAATATTATTTTTTATAACTCAATTGATAAGTTAATTTGCTCTAATTCTTTATCTACTATTTTTACCATTTCTTTACTTTTCATATTAAATATACCTACCTATCAATCTATATTTCGTAATTTTAAGTATGATTCATCTATACTCTTAACTTAAATGTTTTTGGTGCATATTTATAAGCTAAAACCAAAGAGATTAAGCAATATAATATGCAAAATCCAATTGCTGCTATCCCGAATGATACAGTTGGTAATTGTATTTGAATCATATACCAACATACAAAATAAGTAATTGTTTGAACTACTTTATATGTACTACTTTTCATTTCAGTATTAACATTATACGGTTGTAGTAGATAGTACATAACCAAATAATGTACTGAAAAGAATATGCTCATCGCTATTATTGATATAAATAGTATAAAATAATTTAATATGTTATCCGTTCCACCTGTTATAAATAATAATACTGGCAAGGCTATTGCAATTATTAAAGTTGGTAATAAGTTTACTACTATTAAAGTCTTTAATCTTTCTTTAAATAGTCCTAATATTACTTTTGGAGTTCTATATATTCTATATGTAAGCATACTATGGTCACAATTCATAAACATCGCTTGTGTCATAGTTGCTCCTCTATTTAACATATACATTATAAAAACAAAATAAGGTAAATATGTTAATAAGATTCCATTAATTCTTTCTGAAAACTCTTTATTCATATATGCTATTATTGATACTATAATTGCTATTACAAAAATAACTACTGCTTGTTTCTTTACTGCCTCTGTTAATATTTTCTTATGTCTTTTAACAAATATATCATGAAAATATGCAAATCCCTTTTTATTACTTGTTAAATTGCTATCAAGTTCGATTTGTTTTGCAACAGTATCTTTTATAATATCTGTACTTGTTTGATTTTGCACTGCATAAACATTTTTATTTGTTAATATTTGTTTATACATTTTTCTATATTCTTTAAATCTATTGATTTTTATAAAACTAAATATTCCCAAGATAATTGATATTACAAATGTTATCATAAATATTGTTTGATTTATATTAATTCCCAATAATGGTAAGCCATAAGCAATTCCTAGTAATATAGCTGTTGTTGACCATAATATTTTAGTTGGCATATTTTCATTTTTTGCAATTTTATATCTTTCAAAATAATATAAATTATATGTACTTACAATCATCTTAACCATTACTACAAATATAGGAAGTAATATACACATATATATCGGTATTCCGAATGAACTTCCAAAAGCAATTGTAAATGGCAAAAATCCTATTATTACTTTTATTAATTCATAATAATAATTAGATAATGTATATTTCTTTGCATCCATATTCATAATTATCATTGCATAATACTTGTCTTTGGTTGGATTGAACATAAATGTATTCATTAGTCCACCTATTAAAGTTAAAAATAAAAATATGTGTAAAAAAACATCTGCATTATTTGTTTTTGAAATCATAGGTGTAACTGCTGCAATCATAAGAAAAATGTATAAAAATTTTCCTAAAAATACACTTATTACCTGCCACAATGCACTTATAATATTTCCTATTACTTTAAGGACTTTATTTTGATATAACTTATTTGGTAATATCTTTTTTATAATTGGTAATTGTTTTATTGAATAAATAATACTATTAACTTTATATGTATTCTTTAATTTAAAGGATGTAATAAATGATTTAATCATATAATTATTCCTCCTTTAAACTTTCAATAATTTTCTTTTTAAAATTTTCATTATTCAAATCACTTTTGTCTATTTTTTCTAGTATTCCTTTATTAAGAATGACTATTTCATCACATAAATCAAGTGCTAATTCCATTATATGAGTTGAAAATATTAAAATATGGTCTTTTTTTATGCTTTTTAACATTTGTTTCATTTCTTCAGCAACTACAACATCAAATGAAGTTAATGGCTCATCTAATAGTAAAATATTAGGACTTGCTATAATATTTACTAACATTTGCATTTTATTTTTCATACCATGTGAATAGTCTTTCAAAAGTTTATCTCTGTCATCTTTTTCTATTTTCATAAAATCAAAATATTCATCAACTGTTTTTATCTCTTTTATTTTATCTTTATTAATTTCTATAAAAAACTTCAAAAATTCTCTTCCTGTTAAAAATTCTGGAACATTAGGAATTGATAAAACATATCCTATATCTTCCGGTTCTATTTTTCTTGTTTTTCCATTATCTTCAATACAAAATTCTCCATTATCTATTTCTAAATCTTCATTTAGACAATTAAAAAATGTTGTTTTACCAGCTCCATTTCTTCCTAAAAGTCCATATATTTTTCCTTTTTCAAATTCAAAGTTTATGTCCTTTAATACTTCTTTTTTTTCAAAATTCTTTTTTAGATTTTTAATTATTAATTTCATACTTTTACTCCATTTAAACTTATTATTTCGAACTTATATTATCATAAAAGAGAGTAATTAGCAATTACTCTCTTTTAACTCATTTTACATTTTGAATTAAAAAATTATATTTACTTGCGTGTCTCAATTCATCTGTCATAATAGACATAAGTAATGTATAACTATTTCCACTTGGCATTGTTCCTAAAATTTTTCTATATTTAGCAACTGCATCTAATTCACCAAATAAAGCTTTTTCTAAATTTGATTTATAATCCATATTATTTTTCTGTTCATTCGTTAATATATCTATTGGTAACACCTGTCCTGTAAATTCGTAATATAATCTTCTTAATATTTGATTATGTTTTCTTTCATCTTCTCTAATACTTTTTATTATGTTCTTTTCTTTTTCAGTAGGTGCTTGCTCGATTAAAATATCATAAAACATTTCATCTTCTTTTTCATCTCCAACAGATTTCTTAATTAAATTAATCGCTTGATTTAATGTAATAATTTCTTCACTATTTAATTGCAATGGTTCACTACTTCTATAATTGGGTTCATAGCCTCCATAATATTGATTATACATATTATAATAATCTGGATACATTTCTTTCCTCCTTACTCTTATTATAATATGATTTTTTTAATAAATTGACATTAATTATCTTTAGTATTATTTGTCAAATATACTGATAAATTACCATCAGTATTATATGTTGCTAAAAATATATTATCAGTTTTTATAATCCCCTGTTTTTGTAGCATTTCCATTAACCATAATTTATCAACTTTAAGCTCTTTTAAATTTTCTTCCATAATCTTTCCGTCTAATATAAGATTTGTAATAATTCCATCTTCTTTTGGTTTCATATTAAAGTCGCTTGGATTGGAAGGTCTTTTATCGCTATATGGTAAAAAACTAATTTTCCCGTTTTCCTCTAACAGAGCAGTTTTTATGTCACTCAAGTTAAAGAATCCACTTGTTCTACATTGTACTAAAAACTCATTTAAATCTATTTTTGCCTTTTTAAAATTTTCTTTAAATAATGTTCCATTATCATATAAAATTAAAGTTTTTCCTGAAAGTATAGGTCTTAATTTTACGAATTTAGTATTTAAAAATGATACTATCAAAGTTATTACGGCATATACAATCATGGCAACTACTGGTTGTATAAAATTATTTTCTAATGATGTCGACATTTCTGCTGCAATTGAACCTATTGTTATGGTAATAAAATAATCAAAAATACTAAGTTGTGACATTTCTCTTTGTCCCATTATTTTTGTTAAAATAAATAAAATAATAATTGAACCTATTGATAATCCTATAATTTTTAGTATTTCCATGAGTTTCTCCTTATATCATATTTTATTAATAAAAGTTGATTTTACATATTGTTTCCAAAATTCATAAGATTATACCATATAAAAGCCTCTCCTATATATTATTTACTATAAAATCTATAACATCATTTTCGTGATAATTTTCATTATTTTTCTTTTTATCTTCTTCGGTTAAATCAACAAAATATTTACTACATTCTGGCAATATTGATATTGAATCTAGTGGATATCCAGGATTCCTTTTTTCGCAAGGCTTTCCTACAAAATAAAAATCTCCTTTACTCCAACTGTATTTTTTGGTTTCTTTTCCATTATATATTACCATACCATATACCCATTTAGCAGTTAATTTTCCTCCATATTCGTTTACTAAATTACTATAATATTCTATCATTTCTTCGTCATTTAATTCTATTTTGACTAAATTAATCACAAAACAACCTCTCTTACAACACTTATTCCTTCCAATACAACCCACAAAAAAAGAGACCCACAAGTCAGCATCTGCCTGTGCATCTCCTTTTCTTACTTTCACATCTTCTATTATTTCTTCATACTGTTTATTTCGCCAGCATGAGCATGATTTCATTGCTTCTTGCAACGAATTTTGTCATTTCTTCTGGTGTCAGCTGTCTGTGGCTGATAAGAGCCAGGTCATAGAGCTGTTCGCAGAGTACTTTGGTGTTTTCTCCGTCTTTATTTTCCAGTACATACTGAACCAGTTTGTTGTTGGCATTTAATACCAGTGTTTCCTGTCCGCCGAACATAGATGGATCCATACCGTACATGTTGTACATTTTCATCATTTCCTGCATACGACGGTTTTCCTCAGAAATAGTCATCATAGAAGAAACATTTTCGTTTTTCAGGCTTTCCACTTTCACAGTCAGATTGTCCTTGTTCAGAGCTTTCTTAAACACTTCTGAAAGTGTCTTGGTTTCTTCCTCCAGATTCTTTCCATCTTCTTTGACTGCTTCATTCACATCTGCATCAATGCGGAGGAATTTTACTGTTTCTTTCCTCTGTTCTACATGAGAGATAAAAGCAGAATCAATGTTATGTTTCAGAATCACGGCATCCTGTCCCTGTTCTTTGAACATATTGATGTACTGGCTCTGCTGTACTTCATCTGTCACATAATATACAGGTGTTTTTTCCGGTTCTTTCTTCGCTTCTTCTTTTGCTTCCTCCAGAACCTCTTCTTTATTTTCCTCAGTTACCACTTCCTGATCTTCTGGTGTTTCTTTTGCATTTTCTTTGATGCAGTCTTCTAAGGTCAGGTATTTTCCGTCAATGTTTTTGTATAAGATGTAATCCATCATTCTCTCAGAGAATTTCGCATCTTTGATGCAACCGAATTTAATAAATGGATTAATGTCATCCCAGTATTTTTCATAATTTTCTCTGTCT
>CAJMRU010000085.1 GCA_905215845.1 uncultured bacterium | reverse complement strand
TGTATTTATATAATTAATTTAATAGGTAGTATATATAACTTTCATATAGGCTTAAATATTTTTACAAGTATAATGGTTGGATTATTAGGAATACCGGGTGCAGTACTGATAGTTATAATAAAATTGTTGATACAATAATTTTACCATGATTTTTGAGTGATTTTGGGGTCGGAGTGATTTTTCACTCCGACCCCAAAATCATTTTTTATTCAACAGTTACTGATTTTGCAAGATTTCTAGGTTTATCAACATCTAATCCTTTTTCTTTTGATATATAATAAGAAAGTAATTGCAAAGGAATAATAGATAATATTGGCGAAACAAAGCTATTAGTTTTAGGTATTTCGATAACAAAATCAAATAAATCTTTATTTAAATTTTGATTAGTGATAACTAATGTTTTTGCTCCACGAGTAATTACTTCTTGAAGATTACTAATAGATTTTTCTACTAAATTAGAATCTGTTAATATTCCAATTACAGTAATTCCATTTTCAATTAAAGCAATAGGTCCATGTTTTAATTCTCCAGCTGGATAGCTTTCAGAGTGGATATAAGAGATTTCTTTTAGTTTTAATGAACCTTCTCTTGCAACTGTTTCATCTATACCTCTTCCTAAGAAGAATATATCTTTTTCTTGGAAGATAGTTTTTGCAATATTTTTTACGTTTTCAGAGACTGATAAAGTTTCTTCAACTTTTTTTGGCAATTCTAAGATTTCTTTCTTTAAATCAGTTAAAGTTTCGTTTTCAATTCCTAGGATTTCGGCAAAGTAAATTGCAAGAATTACTAACAATGTTACTTGAGAAGTATATGCTTTAGTGGAAGCAACAGCTATTTCTGGACCTGCATGAGTATATAGAGAGTAGTCAGCTTCTCTAGTTATTGAACTTCCTATAACATTGGAAATAGCAATTGTCTTTGCACCTTTTTCTTTAGATAATTTTAAAGCAGCAATAGTATCAGCAGTTTCACCTGATTGTGAAATGAAAATACATAATGTTTTACTATCAATTAATGGGTTTCTATATCTAAATTCAGATGCAATATCAACTTCTGTATTTATTTTGCATAGTTTTTCTATAGCATTTTTGGCAACTAATCCAGCATGCATTGCAGTTCCACAAGCTACTATATATATTTTATTAATACTACTTAAATATTCTTTTGAGAAATTCAATTCTTCAAATTCGCATTTAGAGTTTTCACTAAATTTTGAGCCTATAGTTTCTCTAATTGATGTAGGTTGCTCATAAATTTCTTTTAGCATAAAATCATCAAATCCATTTTTTTCACTACTTGTAGCATCCCATTCAATAGTTTTTGTTTTTTTATCTATTTGACTTAAATTTCTATCATAAAATTTAATATCATCTCTTGAAAGTAGTGCAAATTCATAATCATTTAATAAATAGAAATTTCTAGTAAAAGATAATATAGCAGGAATATCAGAAGAAATATAATTTTCTCCATCACCTTTTCCTATTACTAAAGGACTATCTTTTCTAACTACAATCATATTATCTGGAAAGTCTTTGCATATGATTTCTAGTGCAAAACTTCCTTTTAAATCTGAACAAGCATTTTTTACTGCTGATAAAAATTTTTTTATATCAGTATTTTTAAAATTGTTTTTATCATCTTTTTTATAATAAAAATCAATTAAATTTGGTATTATTTCAGTATCTGTTTCTGAAAGAAAGTTGTAACCATTATCAGTTAAAAATTTTCTTAAATCATTATAATTTTCAACAATTCCATTGTGTACAACACTAAAAGTTTTTGAATTATCTTGATGAGGGTGAGCATTTTCTTTTGATGGCTTTCCATGAGTTGCCCATCTAGTATGAGCTATACCAATAGTTCCTTCTAATTTATCAATACCATCCAAATCGTATAAATTTTTTACTCTTCCTTTATTTTTCATAATAGATAGACCGTCAGATTCAATAGTTGAAATACCAGCTGAATCATAACCTCTATATTCTAATCTAATAAGTCCATTAATTAAAATTGGACTAGCTTTTTGTTTTCCTATATAACCTACAATTCCACACATAATAAACCTCCTAAATATTTTGGAATTAAGGCATGCAAATAAAACTTATATGTATTATTTTTTGTTATTGTATTACTACAACTTTTTGGATAATACTAATGACTATAAGTTGAGCCATCAAAGCATCCGCCGAAAATTCGATAACTTTGAACCTCGTCAACACTAGAAAAGTTTGTGTTCAGGCGCTAATTATATATTAAAACTCCTTTCTAATTTAATGTAATTTGCATGACTTTAATATTACTGTATTATATTACAATAAAATATGAAAATGAGCAAGTCCATTGTGAAAAAAATTGAAAACTATTCGCATAATATTGACCTCAAACAGAAAACTGAATAGTAAAGAAAAGAGTAAATACATTTGACATAAAATCGATAGTTTAGTATAATACAACTGAAATAAAAATAGAAAAGAAGAGGAATAAAATGTTCAATATAGAAGAGGAACTAAAAAAATTACCACCTAAACCCGGTGTATATGTTATGAGAGATAAAGATGATAACATCATATATGTAGGTAAAGCAGTGTCATTAAGAAATAGAGTAAGACAGTATTTCAGAAAAAATAATAAAACTGCAAGAATAGAAAAAATGGTAAGTTTGATAGATCATTTTGAATATATAGTTGTTGATAATGAAGCAGAAGCACTTATATTAGAATGTAATTTAATCAAGAAAAATAGGCCTAAATTCAATGTTTTATTAAAAGATGACAAAACATATCCATATATAAAAATAGATATAAAATCAGACTATCCAGGAGTATATTATACAAGAAGAATAATAAATGACGGTTCAAAATATTTTGGACCATATGCAAATCCAGGAGCTGCAAAAGAGATGTTGGATTTTATAAAAGAAAGATATAAAATACATCAATGTAAAGTCCTAAAAGATAGAACAAGACCATGTTTAAACTATCATATAAATCGATGTCTAGCTCCATGTATGGGTAATGTTAATAAAGAGGAGTATAGAGAACAAATAAATGAAATAATAGATTTACTAGAAGGAAAGACAAGTAAAATTATAAAAGAAATACAAGAACAAATGAAATTTGCAGCAGAAAAAATGGACTATGAAAAAGCAGCATATTTACGAGATAAAATTCAAGCAATAGAAAGAGTATCAACAAAACAAAAAGTATCAAATATTTCAGAAAACAATATAGATGTAATAGGATTGGCAAAAACAGAATTAGAACTATGTATAGAGATATTCTTTGTTAGAGGAAGTAAAATGATAGGAAGAGAACATTATTTCTATAAAGACTTAAAAGATATGGAAGATAAAGAAATATTATCAGGATTTATAAAACAATACTATTTTGATAATCCAAATATTCCAAACAAAATAATGATGAAAGAAGAAATAGAAGATAAAGAAGCTATTGAACACTGGTTATCAACAGAATTAGGAAAAAAAGTGGAAATAAAAACTCCTAAAAAAGGTGAAAAACTAAGATTTGTTGAAATGGCTGAAAATAATGCAAAAGTTACATTACAAAATAAAGAAAAAGATAAAAGTGAGATATTAATAGAATTAAAAAATGTATTAAAATTAGATAAACTTCCAAGAAAGATAGAAACATATGATATATCAAATATTTCTGGAGAATATATGGTAGCAGCAATGTGTGTAATGCAAGATGGAGTAATCAAGAAAAATTTATCAAGAAGATTTAAAATAAAGACAGTTTATGGACAAGATGACCCTAAATGCATGGAAGAAGTTATAACAAGAAGAATTAAACACTCTATTGAAGATATAAATGGAGGATTTGGAACATTGCCTGATGTAATATTTGCAGATGGGGGAATAACACAAATAAAGGCTACAAAAAGAGCAATAGAAAAATATAGGAATGATGGAGTAAACATAGCTGTATATGGAATGGTAAAAAATGATAAACACCAAACAAGAGCTTTAATGAATGAAAACAGGGAAGAATTAGAAATATCGGAAACTCTTATGAACTTAATTACAAAATTTCAAGATACTGTTCATGATACTGCGATAACATATCATAGGAAATTAAGAGATAAAGCTACAACAAAGTCTGAATTAGATGATATTGTAGGAATTGGAGAAAAAAGAAAAAGAGAATTACTTAAGAAATTTGGAAGTGTATCAAAAATTAAGAAAGCAACGATTGAAGAGCTAATGGAAGTAAAAGGGATAACAAAAGAGATTGCTAAAAATATAAAAAATGAAAAAGCCTTGCAATAATAATCGCAAGGCTTTCTAAAGAACATTTCTTATTTTCAGCTATAACCAAACCAAATTAAATCTTTTTATAAGAATTTTGAGTATTCTTTATAGCACTAAATACAGAACTAGATGGTATTATTTTGTTGGCTTGCTGAATACTAAATTTCTTTAGTAGATTATATAATATAAATCCACAAGAAATAGTTAAAATTGTTACGAGAGCTTTTTTGTTCATAATGTAACCTCCTTGTTGAAAAAGCTTAAAAAGAATATTCTTTGTTTCCTTAAAAATATAACATAAGATATGAAATTTTGCAATAAAAATAATATGAAGAAAGTTGAAAAATTAGTTATGATATAGTATAATTATAAAAAATTAGCAAAAGTGCATATAGGAGGAAAAACATGAAAAAATTATTTAGAAGACTTCGGAGAACTATTATTTTTATGATGACACTAGTAGTAATTTTTACTGTGTTATTGATAACTTTAGGAGGAATTTGTAATCTAGACAAGATTATAGAAATCTATAAAGAATTCTATGGTAGTTGGTCATGGAAAATGGTAGTATCTTTAGTACTATCAGGTCTCATATCAGGAATAGTTTTAACCTACTTACTGGTAAAATCAAATAAAAAAGACAATGAGGAGAAATAAATAAAAAAGATAAGAATGGAAATTTCTATTCTTATCTTTTTTGTCATAATAGTAAATTTATAGCATATACATATAATAGGAGGGATGTGTTATGCAATATACAAATGAAAATGTATTAAAAATATATGGGACATCTGGAATTAAAAGAAGGAAAAGTGAAAATAAAACGGGCTTAGAAGGAATAAAAAGAAAGATAAGAAAACACAAATGGTTAACAATAACATTAGGAGCTTTAATTGTATTTTCAACAATAAATATAATAATGGTGTATAATTTTATGAATTTATTGCAGAAATTATACTAATTTAAATTTTATAGTT
>CAJMRU010000084.1 GCA_905215845.1 uncultured bacterium | reverse complement strand
TAGCACCACCCCCATATATCAGTCTTACAACTAAAAGTCGTAGAGGTTTATGTATATACAAGATGTCAAAGGTGGCAACACACTCCGCTTATTCTCATTTCCTATGTTTACTACTATATAACATTTGTTCGTAGAAATCAAGCGAACATAACAATTTTTACAAATTTTTCTAAATTTACAAGCTAAAATTCATATACGATTTATCAATTACATCTTGATTTATCCCTATATATCTCAACGTTACAGATGGTGCTGAATGATTAAATATTTCTTGTAGTATTGCAACATCTTTGTATTGTTAATAATGCCAATACCCAAATGTTTTTCTCCATAAAAAAACTCCAATTTTTACTTAATTAACATTTTAAAATATTAACCAATAAATCTTGGAAGTTTATTGTCTTATAAATTTTTCATTTATTGCCTTGAGAGCTGATTTTTTACTTAATTTATGACTATTTTTATATAGTTTATAGCCTTTTAAGCAAACTTTCAAGTCCTATCTATTCTTACTCTCTCAAGTCTTACATCATATCTTACGCACTCTTTAATTCAAGCCTCAATTTATCAGCTATCATCGCTATAAATTCACTATTTGTAGGCTTTCCTTTACTCGCTGAAATTGTATATCCAAATATATTTTCCACTGCTTCTTGTTGACCTCTTCCGCATGCTACTTCTATGGCATGGCGAATTGCTCTCAAACAGACTTTTTAGATTTTGCAAAAGGCTCGAAAGGCAATAAATTTTTCCATTCCAATAAATATTTATTGGTTTTACTTAAAAGTGTTTATTGGTATGATTTTAAGATATTTTTTCGGAAATCTCAATAGGGAATTCATAAAAATTATACTTGATTTCCCATTACTAATAATAATGTTTGTCCTAAAATACCAACTATTTGACTATAAAACCATTGATGTTTTTCTAAATGATTACCTATTCTTTTAAAAAGTCCTGTATTTTTTTGAATATTTTTAGTAGCATTTATATTATCTATATAGTACATAACTTCATCTAATATTTGTTTTAATTCCTCTTTATCTTCTTGCCCTTTTTCTTCTATTTCTTTTTCTAGTCGCTCAACAGAATTATTTATTACAATATTTGAATCTGTAATATTTCCCATATTTAAAAAGCCTGTATTGGTTAGATTTTCTATACTTACTGATGGTTTACTCATTTTTTCTATTTTCTCCATATATTTTTTCTCCCTTTCAAAATACGTTCTTCCTGCCTCAGTCAATTCTGCATAGTAAACTGTATTACCTGCCCAAGTTACGTTCAATAAGCCATTATACTTTAGCGTTCCTATAATACTTCTTACTATTTTGTCCGTTTTATCTTGTTCCACTTTATCTCTTAACAGTTGGTCTATTTCTCCATTATCTGTTTCACTTTTTATCAACTGCTCTAATAGTTCTTTTGCGTTATTTGGTAATTCTTCAAACAATTCTTTTCTCATCCCTTTTTTTTCAAAATATGATAAGCCGTCTGGACTTAATATGACACTCCAACCTGATAGACTTGAAATATTAGATGCTAAATAACCTGCAATTTTTAACTTTTCAATAGATTTACTTATACTAAATCGCATATATTGTGGAAATTCGTCATATTGTCCTGAAACAGACATATTACTATTACCATCATATTTTTCTAATATAATTGATAATACCTGTTCTTCTAATTGTAGCAGCATAAACATTTCCCCTTTTTCCCTTACATCTTCTACCATATTACTATATGTTATATCTTCTATTTTTTTCTTCAATTCTCTTTTAAATTTTCTATCATCAAATTTGATTTTTATACTAGACATTTTAAACCTTTCTTTTTCATTGTTTATTTACCTGAAACTTGTAAAAAGCCATTGACTTTTTACGATAATCTATGTATAATATAAGTAGAAAATGAGAAACCACGAAAGTGGTTGCCGATAAAATGACAAAATAACCATTCGACCGTGCAAAGCAGAATGGTTATTTTTTATTGTTTATGTAGTAGCCAACAAATGATGCCTAACAAAACAATGTTTATGATAGTTACTCCTACTAATCCAAAGAAAAGTAGTTTAATAATTACTAATAATGCTGTTTCTATCATATAGCACCACCCCCATATATCAGTCTTACAACTAAAAGTCGTAGAGGTTTATGTATTTACAAGATGTCAAAGGTGGCAACACACTCCGCTTATTCTCATTTCCTATGTTTAATACTATACAACATTTGTTTGCAAAAATCAAGCAAACATATTAAAATTTCACATTTTTTTTATAATTACTTTGCGTAATCTTCTTTGTTTTCTTCAATAAATTTACGAACATCTCTAATATTATCACAAATAAATTTAGAAATATCTTGTATTTGTTCTTCACTCATTTTATACTTTTCTTTTTTGGGATATGTAATTATTTTTAAATCTTTACCTTTCTTATCTTTTGTATATTCAACATCACAAATTTGCTTTAATGCTTCTTCACTTAATTTTTCAATTTCTTCTATTTCTATCATTTAAACACCCTTTTTAAGTATATCATATTATAAACTAAAATTCATATATGATTTATCTATGTTATCTTGATTTATTTCAATGTATCTTAATGTAACTGATGGTGATGAGTGATTAAAAATTTCCTGTAATATTGCAACATCTTTATACTGCTGATAATGCCAATATCCAAAAGTTTTTCTCATCGTATGCGTTCCTATTTCTTCTAAACCAATTCTTTTTGCTGCTTCACTTATTATTCTGTATGCTTGTACTGTTGTTATTGGCCTGTTTTTTCCTTTTCTACTTTTAAATAAATATTCCCCTGTTTTTATATTTTTGGTATATTTTTCCATTTTCACCAATAAACCGTTACATAAAGGAAATCGCTTTTGTTTTCCGGTTTTCTTTTCTATTACTGTAATATGTTGTTTCTTACTACCATCATTATTTCTTACATCATCTCTTGTTAATTTTACAATGTCTGATACTCTCATACCCGAATTAATACCTGTGTAAAATAACATATAATCTCTTGTGCCATTTTTCTTTAATTCTTCTTTTAAATCTTCTAATTTTTCTCTATCTCTTATTGGTTGAACTGTGTTCATAAAACCACCTCTTTTTTATTCATTATAAGACATTTAATGTAAAATCTAAATGAATTGTATTACATTTGTCTTAACTCATTTTGAATAAAATTGTTTGTATCTCTTGATATTATTGGTCTTATGATCTTTTAATTCAATGTAATTAAATAGATATTAATTTCATTCACAAAATTTTTTATATTGAGATTTTGTATTTTCTCTGTTATTATTACACAATAAAACAACAAGGTAATGATAACATGGAAAAATCAAATTTAGATGACATGGATATTATTAATATTTGTCAACTTATTTCTCACTCAAAAATCCCATTAAATGAAACAAAAATAAAAATGTGGAATAAAACAATTATAGCTCGCATGGCTGATAATGCCGAAAATTGGTATATTTACAATATTATCCCAGTTAGTCGGCAGACCATATATTAAAAAACAATTAAAGGCAATTGTCTTTATTTAGCACTAGAGGATAGAAAAGGTAGAACTCAAAATATATTAGCAAAAATATTAAAAGATAATCTAGCACCAGATGGCTTTTATTTAGCATATAGTTGTAGTATTTAGATTATGGGTTAATCGAGAAATTATTTAAAATCTAATCCCAAAATACAATTAATTATAATTGATACATTGCAAAAAGTACGAGGAAACTCAAATAGCACTACTACAATATATAGTAACGATTATAAAGAAATCGGTACTTTAAAAAAATTCGCAGATGACCACAAAATTTGTATTCTTGTAATACATCATCTACACAAAATGAATGATAGTACTGTCTTTAATAAGATTAGTGGTTCAACAGGAATAACTTGTGCTGCAGACAATATGATTGTATTAGATAAAACTGACTCTGTATTCTTCTCAATAACTGGAGAAATGTTGAAAATGATGAAAAAGTATTAACCTTCAACACAACTACTTATAGATTGGAAGTTTTAGTAGATAATATAAACTTTGATGACATTAAGGACGAACTAAATTATCAAAACAATCCAATTATTATAACTATTAGAAAATTATTAGAAGAAAATCCTGAAGGTATAAAGATAAAGTCCAGTGAATTATTAACAAAAATATATGAAATTACTGGAGTATTCCCAAAACGAGATAACCCCAATTCTCTAAGCATAGAAATTAATGATAATTTACAATTTCAATTATTAAAATATGATGGAATTTATTATGAGAAACCCAATGAAAATGGTTGAAAATCAGGAAGACTTATGCATTTCTAAACCCAAAAAATAATAATATAAAATACCGTTATAGATAGTTACTTATTGTTAGTGCTAACAGTTTCTAAATGTATGTAACAGTATATTTTATGTCCCTTTTAAATTCATAAGTGGGGAATGTTTTTGATACATTTGTCTTAAATCTTCGGTTTCTAAATCTAGGTATGCTTGTTCTGTAACTTGAACTGAACTATGTCCTAATATTTTTGACAATGTATAAATAACCCCACCATTCATTAAAAATCTTTTAGCAAAATTATTTCTTAATTGATGTGGATGTATTTCTCTTTTGCCAATTCTTTCTCCATATTTTGTGAAATTCTTTTCAAAATTACTACCTTTCAATTTTGTACCTTTTATTGTGCAAAATCAGTATTCAATCTCTTTGTATCTCTCCCTATATTGTAACCACCTTTTTAATTCAGTTGCCATTTTTATTGAAAAAAATACATATCTGTCCTTTTTTCTTTTGCATTTTCGGCTGGTAAAAATATTGTCCTATTTTGAAAATCTATATCTGTTGCATCTCTAATGGCTAAACATTCTCCTAATCTCATACCAGTATCAAATATTAATTGTGTTATTACATAATCTCTATACTCGTGAAATTTTGACAAATCAAAGCATTCTAGTAAATTATTAAAGTCCTTGTCTGCCATATATCCTACAACTTTTCTAGGTGTTTTTATTGTTTTAATGTTCTTCATTGGATTTAATTTTATAAGCCTATTGTCATACATATAGTTGAAATATACTCTCAAATTTCTTGTTTAATTGTTAACCGTTGCTAAACTGACCTTTTTACCAAAATCTTGCCTATTTTGTGGATTATTAAATTTTTTTGAATTGTCATCTGCAACTACTGTATATTTTCCTCTTTCTTTAATATTTGTTAAATAATCCTTAATTGTTTGTTCTTTTACATCTCCTGTATTTGTGAT
>CAJMRU010000083.1 GCA_905215845.1 uncultured bacterium | reverse complement strand
AAAAAATAAAAAAAGTTATTATCATAATAGTAATAATTTTAATATTACTATTAGGAATTTTTTTAGGAGTTTCGTCACATAATTGGAAACAAATAACTAAAGAAATGTTTGTAAATGAAACTTCTATTGTAGTTGATTCAGAAGGTAAAACAATAGCTAAATTAGGAAGTGAAAGAAAGAAAATCAAAATAAATAATGAAGCTATTCCTAAAAACTTAAAAAATGCATATGTAGCAATAGAAGATGAAAGATTTTATAAACATCATGGAGTTGATATAAAAAGAACTGCATCAGCAATATTTTCATACATAGTTCACGCTGGTTCCTCTTCATATGGAGGAAGTACGATAACTCAACAGCTAGTAAAAAATATTACAGGAGATAACACAGATTCAGTATTTAGAAAAGTCAAAGAATGGTGGAAAGCATATCAACTAGAATGGTATTTTTCTAAAGATGAAATATTAGGTACATACTTAAATGTTATTTATGTTGGACCTAATATATATGGAGTAGAAGCGGGAGCAAAATATTACTTCAATAAAAGTGTGCAACAATTATCATTAGCAGAATGTGCTTTTTTAGCAGGGATAAACAACTCTCCAAATTCGTATAATCCTTTTGGAGAAAAAGATAATAAAGAAAAAATCTCCAAAAGAACAAAAATAGTTTTAGGAAAGATGAAAGAATTAGAATATATAAATGAAGAAGAATATAATAGTGCTATTTCTGAAGTTGAAAAAGGCTTAAAATTTAAAAAAGGAAATATAGAGTCAGAAGATTCTGTTTATTCTTATCATACAGATGCTTTAGTGGCAGAAGTTATATCAGATATTTCAAAAAAGAAAAATATAAATGAAACATTTGCTACAAATTATTTATATATGGCAGGACTAACAATAAATAGTACACAGAATGATAATATTCAAAAACAAACTGAAAAAGAATTTCAAAAATCAAAATATAGTATTGCATCAAAACAAGGAGGCGACCCATCTCAAGCTGCAATGGTTATACTAGACCATAAGACAGGGCAAGTATTAGCTTGCGTAGGCGGTTTAGGAGAAAAAACAACTACAAGAGGACTAAATAGAGCCACACAAAGTATAAGACAAACAGGTTCTGCAATAAAGCCATTAGCTGTTTTAGCACCAGGAATTGATAAAAAACTCTTCACAGGAGCTACTATGTACCCAGATGTAGAAAAGACTTTCCAAGGAGGATATGAACCTAAAAATTATGCAAGTTATTTAGGAGAAATAACAGTAAGAAGAGCATTAGAATCATCACAAAATATACCTTTTGTTGAAATGATGGAAGAAATAAAACCTAAAAAATCAATTAAATATCTTAAGAAAATGGGAATAACAACTCTTACAGAAAAAGATGAAACTTTATCACTGTCATTAGGAGGATTAGATAAAGGAATAAGTCCTTTAGAGATGGCAGGTGCCTATGCTACTATTGCAAATGATGGGGTATATATAGAACCGACATTTTATTCAAGTATAAATAATTCAACTGGTGAAGTTGTTATAAAAGCAAAGCCTAAGAAGAAAAGGGTAATATCTGAACAAGTTTCATACATATTAAAAGAAATTTTAATCCAGCCAGTAAAAGGCTCTAATGGTACAGCAAGATATTGTGCAATTCCAGGAATAGATGTTGCAGCAAAAACAGGTACAACAGATGACAATTTTGACAGATGGTTATGTGGTTTCACTCCATATTATACAGCAGTAACATGGTTTGGATATGACCAAAATGAAACAATATTCTTTAATAAACAAAATCCGGCAGGGATTATTTGGTCAAATGTTATGAAAAACATACACAGTGGATTAGAAAAATCCGAATTCAAGAAACCTAGTTGGATTGAAAGTAAAACTATATGTGCAGAAAGTGGAAAAATTGCAAACAGTGGATGTAAAGAAACATATACAGAATACTTTTTATTAGGAACATCACCTAAAGAATGTGACAAGCATAAAGGAACAGCTATAAAAGAAAATACAACTACAAATTCTAACAGTAGTAATAAAGTCCAAAATGAAGGCATTTTTGATGATGATATTTATGAGGAAAAAGATGCTTTTGATATTAATAGAAGTGAAAATAAAACTAACACCCAAAGTAATAGTAATCAGACGAACAACAATGTAGGAAATTCAACTAAACCAACTAATAGCAATAATAACAAAAATAATACATCTTCTGGAAAGCAAAATACAACAAATACGGCTAATAAACAAAATACAGTTAATAATACTTCTAACAGTAGTAATAAAGTAAATACAAGTAATACTAACAAACAGAATACTGCTGTAAATACCAACAGTACTAATACTAGTTCAAATATACAAAATAAGAATGAATTAGATTAATATCATAAGAACATTTACAATAAGAAAGCAAGGAGTGATAAAAATATATCACTCTTGCTAAAAATATTAATATAAAAATAGAATATGTTTATAAAATCCATACTACCCAAAACTTATAAACATATAGTACAAGGAGAAAAAGAAATGAAGAAAATATTATTCTCAGCATATAACCTTGACTTAGGAGGAATAGAAAAAGCATTATTATATCTTGTAAATTATCTAGATACTAAAGGATATGATATAACCTTAATATTAGAAAAAAAAGAAGGAGTGTTTTTAAACAATATTTCTAAGAATGTTAAAGTTATAGAATACAAAGTTAATAATAATAAAAATGTATTAATAAGAAAGATACATAACATGTTTAATCAGATTAAATTTTATTTCAAATATAAAAATAAATTTGATTTTTCAGCTAGTTTTGCTACATATTCTATACCAGGAAGTTATATTGCAAGAGTTGCTTCTAAAAATAATGCCTTATGGGGACATGCTGATTATTATTCATTATTTGATGGAAATATAGAAGAAATGAAAAAATTTTTTAAGGAAAGAAAATATAATAATTTTAAACATATAGTTTTTGTTTCAGAAGAGGGAAAAGAAAGCTTTATAAAAGTATTTCCAGAAGCTAAAGATAAAGTAATAGTATGTAACAACTTAATAGATGCTAAAACCATTTTAGAAAAATCAAAAGAAGAGGTAAAGGATTTAAAAAGAGAAAATATAGTAACATTTCTTAATGTAGGTAGACATGATGAAAAACAAAAAAAGTTATCTAGAATAATAGAAGCATCTAAAAGACTCAAAGAAGAAAACAAAAAGTTTAGAGTTATATGTATAGGAGAAGGACAAGATACAAATTTTTATAAAAATATGATAGACAAATACGACTTAAAAAAGGAAATAATATTTCTAGGAAAAAAAGAAAATCCTTATTCATATTTTAATTTAAGTGATTATATAATATTATCTTCAGATTATGAAGGATTTCCAGTAGTATATTTAGAAAGCTTTATTTTAAATAAACCAATTATTACTACAAAAGTATCAGATTATAAGCAAGTTGAAGGAAGAGGAATACTAACTGAAAAAACAGTAGAAAGTACATATAGAGCAATGAAAGAAGTTATTGAAAATAGATATGTAATAAAAAATAAATTTGATTATAATAAATATAATATTTTGCAATTTTACTAATGCGAGGTTATTAAATGGAACAATATTCAAGACAGTTTATCGAAGAATTGGCTAAGCACATAGATCCTGCTATTGCCGATTTTTTTAATATGAAGCATGAAATTTTCAAATTTCCTGCAAAAACTTTTACAGAATTAATTGACGAAACACTTATGGACTATCTCGAAGGCAAAACAAGCCGTGAAGATTTGATTCCTATCGTCAACAAGATTAAAAAATCACGTTTGCAAAAACGTGCCAGATGGTACAAGTCATACATTAATGATGTTGACACAATAAGCATTGATGACCCTAAACATCCACTCTCCCATATTATAAATATGGCACGCTCACTCCCTATTGACCAATATGTCAATATGTTCGGAAATATGGAGCTTGACGAAATTATTGCACAATATAAAACAAAAGCAACCGAGTGGAAAGATAACTCGAACAGCCTTCTGATCGAATTTCCGGGACTATCAACTTTTACAAATAATTCAATATTTAATTCATTAAAAAATGACCTTATAATAAGTGCCTGGAAATATATTGAGGCAGACCTGGCAGGAAATATTGATTCATATATGAGAATGTTCCCGGAGCAGCTTCTCAACAGACCACTCTTCTCT
This sequence comes from uncultured bacterium, assembly GCA_905215845.1. Lineage (GTDB taxonomy): Bacteria > Bacillota > Clostridia > TANB77 > CAG-508 > CAG-269. The sequence continues at coordinate 1,098 of CAJMRU010000083.1, read as the reverse complement.
CCATCTTCATTTACACTTATGATGGACACAGCATCAAATAATCTTCTTAAAGAAATTATTACAGATGAAAATGGACAGGAACTTCTGGAAGTTACTGTAAATACGGGTAAGCTTACTCCTCCAAAGTCAATGGATTCTAATGATTTAAAACTTATTAATGCTTTTATCTCGAACATTAATATGCAGGAATTTTCAAGAGAAAAATCTGTTATTGTCGATCTTAATACTTTGGGCAAGGAGGTTGTTGATTATCATGTCGGAAAAAATGTACTTAACAAAATTTCCAATTCATGCCGTAAGCTTGTCGAATATAACTTCTCTTACGAAGAAGAAGGCAGCAAAATGTATTTCAACCTCTTTGATAATATTGCAATAAAGGAAGATGCCGAGCGACCATATGCTATTGCACAATTTGGTGAAATATTAAGCAATGCTATAATCCAGAAAAAATTAATCTCAATAACCTCATCTTCATACGATGTACTGCAGAACAATCTTTCAAAGATTATTTGTTATGCATTAAAACGTGAACAGATTGCTAATCAGGAAAGCCTGACTAATGAATACAGTTATACATATTTCCAGAAGATTGTACGTTTCAAACTAAAAAATAAGAAGAAAAATCTTCAGCTTATACAAGAAAGTCTTCAGGAATTTGTAGATAACAAAATTGCCATCGAAAGTTTTGAATTAAAAAATGGTGTTTTTGTAATTCATTTTCTTCCTCTTTCACCGGCAGAAATCGAAGATTTACATTTTGATAATACTAAGGCTGTTTCGGTTTCTGATAAACTTAAATAAGCGTATTGTCTACATTTTGATTAAAATATCGTTGTCAAAACAGTCACTTAACATATCACTAAAAAAAGAGAGTATTGTATTTATTACATGCTCTCTTTTTTTATGCAATGTACTTTAACGCTCTTTTTCAATTATATTTGTCGTTATTATTTTGTTTTTACATGTCATTTATTTATAAATATGGCATTTTTACTGGCTCTGTCTCATTTTATTTTATTTTTAATTATCTTTTTATCAACTGCAAATATGCTATCAGTTTGACGTTATAAAAGAAATGTAGATAATTTTGGAGTAAAA
>CAJMRU010000082.1 GCA_905215845.1 uncultured bacterium | reverse complement strand
AAAACAAAATAAAAACCGTTCAATTATTTTATTATAAGATTTACTATATAAAATAATTGAACAATTTTTTTATTGTATAGGAAAAATCAGCTTTTATCTTGACCATATATAAGATTTTTCCGTATACAACAAGTAAAAGTTACATTTTAAAAGACTCGCGATAGCTTTACTTATGTAGCTTCGATACTTTTCTTATTTTTTAACCACTTCTTTTTTAGCTTGGTTTTCTTCCAAAAAATCAGCATAAGTTTTAGTAATATCAATTTTAGACTTACCTTGCTTAATATTAGAATCTTGTTTCAAAACCAAATCTACATCGTAAAATTCTTTTAGTTTCAATACATTATCTTTTTTATGACCAATAACATTATTAACATCTAAAGGATTTACAGTAACTTGAACTTCTTTTACTTTAACATTTAATTTTTTGATTTTTTCAACAATAGCATCATACCACAAACCAGATTCAACAAGTTGTCTAAAAGCTGGGTGATATGGTCCGGCAACAACTTCACTTTTTTCACTTGATGGGTCTGAAATCTCATCAGTATTTTGCAAACCAACTCGTATTATATCAATATTTTTATCAGAAAACATTCTAACAAGTTGTTTACAAGTTTCAACTGCTTGTGGTAAAGGTAAAGCCTTATAAATACCACTTTCATATTCTTTTTCTAATTTAGTATTTTTTACAACTAAAACAGGATATATTCTAACCATCTTAGGTTTTAATTTTATTAAAGCTTTTGCAGTATTTATTTCATCTTGCCTTGTACTTTCAGGTAGTCCAACCATCATTTGATGACCTAACCTAAAACCATACCATCTAATTAACTTAGAAGCTTTTTTAACATCTTCAAAAGTATGACCTCTATTTGCTCTTTTTAGAACGAAATCGTTTGCAGATTGTACACCCAATTCAATTGTTTTTACCTTATATTTTTTTAGTCTTTTTAAAATATTTTTATCTATGTAATCAGGTCTAGTAGAAATTCTTATACTTTCAACTTTTCCTTCTTTAACATATGTATATGCAAGTTCTAATAATTCATTTTGTAAATTTTCATTAATAGCTGTAAAACTACCACCGAAAAATGCTATTTCAATTAATGCATCTGAATCATTTAAGTTATTTAGGTAATTATCTATTATGTTTTTTGCTTCTTCTTTTGTCATATTCTTTTTTTGACCACTAATTGATTTTTGGTTACAAAAAATACAATCATTTGGACAACCTAAATGTGGCACAAATATAGGAATTATATATTGATGTTTCATAGATTTACCTCTTTTCTATTTTAAATTTTCTAAAGCTTTTTTTGCAGCTTGCATCTCAGCACTTTTTTTACTTTTGCCATTTCCATTTGCTAAAACTTTACCATTAAAAATTACTTGAGCTTCAAAACTTTTATCATGGTCTGGCCCTGATTCACTTATAATTTCATAAGAAATTTTAACATCACCATGTTCTTGTAATTTTTCTTGTAAAACAGTTTTATAATCTTTATCACCAACATGAATTGTAGCAAGTTTAATCTCATCTTTTAAATTTTCAATAATAAATTTTTCAGCAACATCTAAACCACCATCTAAGTACATAGCGGCAATTACAGCTTCAACACTATCTGCAAGTATAGCTGGTCTATTTTTTCCACCATTTACAATTTCAGATTTTCCTAAAAATAAAAATTCACCAAAGTTATGTTTTTTAGCAATTTTATATAAGCTTTTTTCACATACTACAGTAGCTCTAACCTTAGTCATTTCTCCTTCGTGTAAATTTGTATAATTATTATATAAAAACTTACTTGATATAAATTCTAAAATACTATCACCAAGAAATTCTAATTTTTCATTACTATTTACATTTTTTTCATAAGCATAAGAAGTATGTGTAAAAGCATTTTTTAATAAATCTTTATTTTTAAAAGTATAACCTATTTCTATTTCTGCTTGTTCTATATTCAAAATTTTCACCTCTTAACTTCCAATATTATATACTATTTTACAGATTTTGCAAGGGATTTGTAGATATTTAGTAAAGAACTATTTAACAAAAAAAGCTATTAAATTACACTTTTTTTTATAAATAGCCAAAATACAAATAATTCTCTAAAATTCCCATTTGAATTTTATCAAAATTTGTAGACAGAAAAATTTTAATATTGTATAATATGAATGTATATTATTATGGAAAGTGAGGGAATATATGTGTTAAAAGATAAAGAAGAATCTATAACAAATAATAAAGATGAAAGAAACTTATCAGAAGTATTCAAAGAATTACAACAAATTAGATATACACAGCAAGAAGCACAAGTAAAAACTACTAGTACTAAAGCTAGAAAAAAGCCAACCAAGCCAACTAAAAAGAAAACAAAAGTTGTAATGGCATCAGAAGAAACATCATTTCATCAAAATAAAAAAAGTGTAAGACTTTCAAATCTAATCATAATTCTTTCAGTTCTAATATTAATAATAATAGCTGCATTTCCTAAAGATGTATTTTCTAAGGAATCAACAGCAAATGAAATAGAAGAAAGCAAAAAAGAAAAAGTAGAAACAGCAACAATACCTAGTGACTTTGAAATAAATAGAAGAGCTTTAAATATGCAAAAAATAATTTCAGAAAATTCTAGCTTTGAAAAAGTAAAAGAGCAAGTATCTGAAGAAAGAAATATAGATTTTGAAATAAAATCTCAAGCAAATGCAACTCTTCCAAGAGGAGAACAAATTGTTTTACAAAAAGGAGCTTTAGGAAAAGAAAGTGTATCTTTAGTAAAAACATATGAAAACGGACAATTTATTGAGGAAATCATATTAGAAAAACATACAACACAAGAACCTGTACCAGAAATACTAGACATAGGAACATCAGATTTCTTAGCTAAATTAAAAATTCATCTTGGAGATATAGTATATTTAACAACAGATACAAGTTTAAGAAAAGAAGCAAATGATAATTCAGAAGAAGTTGCTAAAATAAAACAAAGTTTGGATGTAAAATTATTAGAATTACCAAATGAAGAATGGTGTAAAGTATCTTTTGATAATATCGAAGGATATATACCAACAAAAAATCTAACATCAGCATATGTAACACCTAATATAGTAGAGAAAAACAGAATTCAAAGAATTTTAATTAAAGTTAATATAAATATGGAATTAAATAAATCAACAGGATTAACATTAAAAGACTATCAAAAAATATTTAAGGGAATACCAAATGATACAAATAAGATTTTCGAAAGTAATGCAGAAGTATTTTATAATGTGGATAAAAAGTATAATGTAAATGGACTATTTATAGCATCAATAGCAATACATGAAAGTGCTTGGGGAACATCACAAATAGCACAAGAAAAACATAACTTATTTGGATATGGCTCATATGACCAAACACCATATGAATCATCATATGATTTTGCTACATATGAAGAAGGAATAGAAACAGTTTCAAAATCTTTAGTAAAATATTACTTAAACCCATCAGGAACAAAAATATATGGAGGAGAAACTGCAAGTGCTTGGTATTACAATGGACCAACATTAGAAGGGGTTAATCAAAGATATGCTAGTGATCCTGACTGGCACAAAAAAGTATTTTCTTATATGGAAATGTTATATAATAGACTTAAATAAAAGGAGTCAATATGAAAAAAATTAGAATTAAGAATCATAAATTAGTTTTTACAATATTAATATTGATATTATGTGTCACATCATTTCTATATTATGATTTAGTTTTTAAAGAAGTATTTGCAAGAGAAGAATTTACAAAACAAATTGTAAAATCAGCAGAAGAAAACAAAAATCCAATATTTAAGATACACAAGATAATTGTATATAGCAGTGCAAATGCTATTGATAAAAGCGAAAATGAATCATTAAAAGACTTAAGTATATTGCAATATTCAGATATTGCAATATACTTAGATAATACAAGTACAGTATATGATATGACAAGTGAAAACACTGTTAAAGAATTATATATAGATAATGTAAAAATCACAACAGGTTCAGATAAAGGATATCAATATGTAAATTATAAAAATGCATTAGACTTTGCTAAATACAAAGAAATTTCAGAGCCGGAGAGTGAAAAAATTGAGTATAATATAATAACGAATAATAGTCAAAATGATAATACAGATTACTCAAAACCTACATTTTACTCAGACTGCTCAAATCCAATTACTTTAGAATATATGAATCAAGATATTATAACAAATTATGCAGCATCTAGTGATGCAAATACAGTATCATTCAATGGAAAAGTATTACAAGAAGCAAATGTAAATCTTGAAGATATAAATTATAATTTGAGTTTTAATATTAATATTATAAATAACCTAAATGAACACTTTGTTTGTAATGTAAAACTTGACATTGATTTAAGTGATGAAGATGGTGGAGTTTATAAAGGGTATAAATATGATACAAATACAGTTTCAGGGTATGAATATGAATTTCTTAAAATATCATAAAAAATGATAGAATTATAAACTTTTAAATTTATAGTTCTATCATTTTTTTATTGTTTTTTTTAATATTTATGATATACTTTAGAATATTAAGGAGGAGGAAAATATGGAATTTTTACACACAATAGAAATATACTTTTTACTATTCATAACATATTCATTTTTTGGATGGCTTATGGAAGTAATTTGTAAGTTAATACAAGAAAAAAGATTTATAAATAGAGGATTTTTAATAGGACCATATTGTCCAATATATGGATGGGGAGCATTAGCAATAACTATTTTATTAAAAAAATATTTAGATGATCCAATAGCACTATTTTTTATGTCTGTAATTATATGTTCGGTAATAGAATACTTAACAAGTTATATATTAGAGAAGAAATATCATGCAAGATGGTGGGATTACAGTAATAAAAAATATAATATAAATGGAAGAATTTGCTTAGAGACATTAATTCCATTTGGACTTTTAGGAATGGTAATATCATATTTTACAAACCCAATATTTTTTAGTTGGTATTCATCTCTTAGTGATATTGGATTACATATAATATCAGGATTACTATTATTAATATTTATTACAGATAACATTGTTTCATCTAGAATAGTATCTGCAATAAAAGCAGAAGGAATAAAAGCAATAAAAGATAACACAGAAGAAATAACACAATTTGTAAAACAAAAACTAAGAGAAAAATCTATGCTTCATAGAAGATTAGTTAATGCCTTTCCAAATATGAAAGACATACATTTTAAACTTAAAAAATAAAACTAAAGAGATGATAGTAATTAGATAAAAAATAATAAAATCTTTTAA
>CAJMRU010000081.1 GCA_905215845.1 uncultured bacterium | reverse complement strand
ATATTCTTACAAGATACGAACCTTCTTATTCTCTTTCTAAATGTATTATATATGAAATTTTATTAAATTTCAATGAAAACATAGAAAAAATATAGCTATTATTATATAATCATATTAGCTATTTAAGGAGGAAATATAATGCTCAAAGAATTAAAAATTGAATTAACTAATAAATGTTCTAGAAATTGTAAACATTGTTCTAGCAATGCTACTAATAATATAGGTAATTTAAAAGAATTAAATTTTGAAAATGTTTGTAAAATTATTAATGAAGCAAAACTAATGGGTGTTGATACTATTGTTTTTACTGGTGGAGAACCTTTAATGTATGATAGACTTCCTGAACTTGTAATATTAACTTCAAAATTAGGAATTAAATCAACTATTTATACATTTGCTTATAGAACTGATGAAACTTTAAATAAATATAGAAATTTAATTGATTCAGGATTAAATAAAATAGTTTATTCACTTGCCGATTCTTTATCTGATGAAGAAGATATTTCAATATATGACAAGGAACAATTTTTCGATAAAGTTTTTGAAGGCAATAATGCAAGATTAGGATTTCATTATACTGTTTCAAAAGATTCTTTTTCAAGATTAGAAACTGTAGTAAATGAAACTATTGATACATTTAAAACTAAAAGATATTTTGACAAAGTAAGTTTATTAAGATTTGTTCCACACGGTAAAGGGACCAATAATATGGATTTATCTAAAGAAGAATTATTTGCTATAAAAAATTTCTATTTAAATACAAATGATAAAGATAAAATTAGACTTGGTAGTCCTTGGAATATATTAGGAATTGAAAATAGTCCTTGTATTATTGCTGATGAGATAATGATAATTGGTTTTGATGGTATTGCTTATCCGTGTGACTCTATAAAATATTTTACTAAATTAGGTTATTCACGGAAATATAAAAGAAAATTCTTTAAAGGAAATGTATAATTCGGCTTACTTTAGTAATATAAGACAATTTAATACTGATAACTCTTGTTCATCTTGTGGGCAATATTCTATTTGTAAAAGTGGCTGTATTGGACAAAAGATAATTGCTAATTATACTGATAGTGAAAATAAAGTATCTACATTAAAAAAATGTATTAATTCAAGAGATCCAAAATGCATGAGGTGAGTATTGATGAAAAGAAGACAAGAAGTATATGATTTATATTGGTATTTTGCTTGTGAAAGACAAAATATATTTTGGAAAAAGATAAATGGAGAACCTGCTCCATGGACTGATGATAAAATTTTACAAGAATATAAATTTTGCAATAGCTATAGAGTTAATGATAGAGTTAGCCAATATTTATTAAAGCATGTTATATATAATGGAAAAAATTATTCCGATGAAAATATGTTATTTAGAATATTATTATTTAAACTATTTAATAAAGAATCTACTTGGGAATTATTATTAAATCATTATGAAGATATTACTCTTAAAACATTTAATTTTAAGGAGTATTCTACAATACTAGAAAGTGCTATATCTAATGGTATTAAGATATATAATGATGCTTATATAAGCTGTGCTAATAAAGCATTTGGTTATGATAGAAAACATGACAATCATTTAGCATTACTTAATAAAATGTTTAATGAAGATAAGATGCAAGGCAAAATTGTAAAATGTAAAGATATGGGGGAAGCTTTTAATATTATCAAGAGTTATCCTTTAATTGGTAATTTTATGGCTTATCAATTAATAACCGATATTAATTATAGTGAAGTTGTGAACTGGAAAGAAGATGAATTTACGGTTGCTGGACCTGGATCACTTCGAGGTATTAAAAAATGCTTTATTGATACAGACAAAATGAGCAATGAAGATATTATTAGATATATGTATGAACATCAAGATGAAGAATTTAAAAGACTAAATTTAGATTTCAAAAGAATTGGTAATCGACCTTTGCAACTAATAGATTGTCAAAATATATTTTGTGAATTAGATAAATACTGTAGACAAGCTATTCCTGATTTAAAATCTAATAGAGCTAAAATAAAGAAAAAATATGTACCTAAACAAGATAAAATAGAGTATTTTTATCCACCAAAATGGGAAATTAACACTTAATCAAAAGAATATATAAAATTGTATTGTAAATATAAAAAAGATAACACTATTAAATTTAGTGAGTGAACAAAAACGAGACGTGGAAGGATATTTAAAATGTTGAAATATCTTTTCATGCCTCTTTTTGTTCTTACAAATTAATAATTTTTTCTATAATTTCTATGTCTTCTATTTTATTAATTCCAAAACATTTTTTGCCTAAATCTTTTATAGAAGCACCTAAATGATACATTTCTTTGTTATCTATAACAATAAATCTATCATGAAATTTATTCGTTTTAGCAATTTTAAGAATAGGATATTCTTTATTGAATTTTTTAACATCTATATTTTCAATATTACTTTTGTCTGATGTTAAAATAACAACTTCTACATTGTTTTTCTTTTTAGCTAACATTTTTAAAACACTATCATCAATATAATTATCTATAATCAAAATCTTGTTATTTGCTTTTCTTATAATATCTACAATTAAGCTATATGCATCATATATCTGACCATCAAAAAATATCCTCTGTTTTATATTTTCTTCCAATTGTAATTGATTAAATACTTCATCAAATTTTTTATCATGTTCTAACAATTTGTATTCTATACTTGTTAATCTTTCAAATACTTGACCATTTAGCATTAAAAATTTTCTCATTTCAACAAATGCTCTCATTATATTAACACTAACTTTTACAGCAATTTCATTCTTTAACACTCCAGATAGCATTGAGATTCCTTGTTCAGTAAAAACATATGGTACATACTTTCTTGTTACATCTCCATTGTTAACTTTTTTATTTAAGGTTCCAAATTGGAACCTTAAATTTTGAAATTCCATTTCAGTCAATTGAAAGCAAAAGTCTTCTGGAAATCTATCTATATTTCTTTTTACAGCTTTATTTATATTTTTAGTTGTATAATGATACAGCATTGCTACATCACTATCTAGCATAACTTGCTTTCCTCTTATTGTATATATTAGATTTTTTATATCTTCGATAGCCAATTCATCTTGAATTACTAATTTATTTTCTTCCATAGATTCACATCCTTTCGATTTCAAATTTTGGGGTATGGGGTGCAAAACCCATTTTTGCATTTGTACGGGAGTACAAATGCAGTGCTTGCTAGGACAAGAATTTGCAAATTAAAAAATATTGTGATTTTTCTTGTGTCATTTTTGATTTTGTTTTCTATAAAATTTTCAAATAATTTTATAATATTTCTGTTGGAATTTTTGGCAATAATGTTAGGTAATCTACTATATTTTCGTTTTCAATATAAGGACAATTTATAATTCCATTAGCATAAAAATTTTGTTTTAGCAATTCATTATATATGGTTAAAGTAGCATTATCATATTGATTATTTGCTATTTTTATATTAGAAAATACAAAATAATTTTCTTGTAATTTCTCCAATTCCTGTTTAGTAATTGCTTCTTTATAAATAAAACCTATGTTGTTGTTTTGTAATATTTTATATAGATATTCTATATAATCTTTGCTACTTTTTGAGATAATTTCTTCTGTAAATTTTATATTTATTATTTCAATATTGTAGTTTTTATCTCTCTTAATTTCAATTGTATCAATTAACCTCTTAATCAGTTCTTTCTTTGATTTTTTGTTTAAACTATCAAAAATAAATGCAAAACTTAATCTGTTCTTGAATGTTATTTCATCATTTTCAATATCACAATTTAACTTTTTCAATAGTTCTATTGTATATTCTTTATAATCATTGTTAGGATCAATTTGTTGTTTTTTCTTATTTAAGTTTTCTATTTCTTTCTTGATTACATCATTTTTATTGTTAATTGTTTCAACATTTAAGGTAGAACCTAAGTATAAATCTACTAATTTTTTCTCTTGCATTTTTAATTTTTCAATAGCTTTTTCAATGTCTTTAATATCTTTAGTTTTAGTAGAATTACATACTATAATTTCATTATCCATATCATACATATACCTTGTTAATTCATTCAAAACTCTAACTAATTTTTGTTCTATTTTATCTGAACTATAATGTATCCCTTTTGATTTACAGCTCAGATTTTTACAAGTCAAATGATAGTAAACTTTTTCTTTTGGAGTTCCACTATACTTAAACGAGTTTGTAGAAGATAGTATTTTTCCACAAGTAGGACATTTCACAATTCCTGTAAATAAATGAATATGCTCTCCATAATTTGAATGTTTATTTTTTTCTAAAACTTTTCTAGTTACATTCCATGTATTGATATCTATAATTGGTTCACAATAATTTTCAACTCTTAATATATCCTGTGGCTTTCTACAATATTTACCATATTCAAATATACCAATATAAATAGAATTAGTAAGAATCTTATAAACTCTATCACTTGTCCATTTTCCTATTTTTAAATAAGCATTATTGTCTTTCATGTTTGTTGCAATACTTCTTGTAGAATTTCCTGTTTTACACAATTCAAATATCTTCTTAATTACTTGTGCTTCAATAGGCTCTATTTCTAAATGACCTGTTTCACTATTTCTAGTATAGCCATACGGTGCTTTAGTTGGGTGAACTTTTTCTAAAGCCATTTCTTCCATTGCTCTTTTGGTTCTTGCTCCAATTTCTTTTCTTTCTCTTTGACCAAATACTAAATTCATTCCAAATATCATTTCGCTATTTACTGTAGATACATCATAAGGCTCTAAAATAAGTTCTATTTTAACATCATGTTCTTCACAATAGTTTAAAAACCAAAAGCCATCATAATTATTCCTAGTTAATCTGTCTACTTTTATAGCAACTATTGTTTCAATCTTATGGGATTTAATATCTTTCAACATTCTTTGCATTTCTGGTCTCATTAAATCTTTTCCAGAATATCCTGCATCATTATATACATCTACAATATCATAATTGTTCTTTTCACAATATTCTTTTATCATTCGTAACTGTGAATCAATAGAATAACCATTATCTCTTTGATCATCTGTACTAACTCTTACATAAATTCCACATCTCATATTTTTTCCTCCTCATTCTTTGAAAGGAACTTTTAAACATTTTGGTAACCAATTTTTAAAAATTTCTTAAAAAATTTATATTTCATTTACTTGTTTGCTCATTAAAATGTTTTTTTATCTCCTTTTATTCTTTGAAAGAAATTTCTTGAAGTTTTGTAGAATAATTTTTATAAAAATCTTAAAACTTTTATATTTTCATATGTTTTCTAATTAAAAACACTTTTGTAACTTACAT
>CAJMRU010000080.1 GCA_905215845.1 uncultured bacterium | reverse complement strand
TTACAATTTTATTAACAAAAATAAAAAATTTAGTAAACAAAAATAGGAAGAAAGATGAGCATATAGCACAAAAAATAAGTATAGGTTTTTACTTAGGAGTATCAAACATAATGAATTTAATTTTTGTATTAGCATATTATAAATTTCTTATCTAAGGAAGGTAAAGTATAATGAATTTAAAAAGTGAGAAGGGTGTAACAGGTATTGATATTACAATTTCTATTATAATAATTGCTTTATTTATAGGATTAATTGTAAGTTTAATGTATGGGATAAAACAAAGCTCAAAGGATATAGAAAGAAAGACACAGGCAACTAATTATGCAATAACAGAGATAGAAAAATTGAAAGCAGAAGATTTTGAAACATTAGAAGATAAGCAAACAAGTGGTTATATAGATGATACACCATATTATAAAACTATAAAAGTAATAGATTATGCAGACTTAGAAGAAAATAAAGGAAAAGACAAAGAAAGAGGATTAGTAAAAAAAGTAACTGTTGAAATATCATATAAAAGTGGAAAAGAAGATAAAAAGGTAGAATTATCAACAGTTTTATCGAAGGAGAATTAATATGAAATCTGAAAGAGGTGTTACTGTAATATCAGTAACTGTATATATAATTACAATGTTACTAGCAGTTACAATTATTGGTATACTAACAGGGTTTTTCTATAAAAATATTGATGTTTCCTCAAATGCTGACGATATAAATAAGCAGTATACAAAATTTAATGCATATTTTACAGAAGAAGTAAATATAGTAGGAAATACTATTGTTGAGATGCAAGTAAAAGATGAGGGAACAGAAAATGAATTAGCATTTATAGTATTTTCTAGTGGAAATCAATATACTTTTATAAAGCAAAACAAAGGGATTTATACAGGAAATACTAAAATAGCTACAAATATAGAAGAATGTAAATTTAAGAAACAAGAAAATAATGGAAAGACAACGATTACTGTAAGGATTACTGCAGATAATTTTGACAGAACTACAACATATACTTTGAAAAAATAGTAAATTTATGTAATTTCAAAAAAAACATAAAAACTTCAAAAAAATATAGTATAATATAATAAATGAATACGAAAGAAGGTAATTTTATGGAGTTAAAAAGGAGACAGCCAATAGGTGTTGAACTTGTAAAAAAAGGAATTGTAACTGAAAAAGATATAGAGAATGCTTTAGCATATCAAAAAGAAAATCCAGATAAGAAAATTGGAGATTGCTTGTATGAATTAAATGCGTGTGACCCAGCAGTTTTAATAAAAGCAATAGGAAGTATTACAGGAGAAAAAGGAATTGTATTAACAAGAAATATAATAAAAATTAATATAACAGATTATCTTTCATTAGATGTATTAAAAAAGAATAAAGCCGTACCATTTGAAATTGATAATGGAAAAATTAAAGTTTGTTTTCCAAGTACAAATAACAAGAAAAATATGGAAACAATTAGACTATTATGTATAAATAAAGGTCTTGTAATGGAGCCATATATTACTTTTGAAAAAGAAATAGATTTAATGTTAAAATCTTTAGAAGGAACAGTAACTAGTGAAATTTCAGATGAAGGAGTAACAATAGTAAATGTAGTTGACAGTATACTAAAAACAGGAATGGAGAAAAGAGCCAGTGATATTCACATTGAACCAATGGAAAATCAAGTAAGAATAAGATATAGAATAGATGGAGAGCTATATACGGTTGCAAATTTAGATAAATCTAAACAATCAAAATTAACTAATAGACTTAAAGCAATTTCAAACATGCACTTAGAAAAAAAAGAATCACAGGATGGAAGAATTTTAGATTATCCAGATTATAATATTCGTTCTTCATCACAACCAAATGTATATGGAGAAAAATTTGTTTTAAGGTTATTAAAAAAGAATGCTAATATAAAAAGCATATTTGATTTAGGATTTTATGGAGCAAAAGAAGAATTTGACAAAAGTATTAATAAAAAGAATAGTGTAACGATAGTTGCAGCACCAACAGGAGAAGGTAAAACAACATCTTTATATAGTATTATAGACTATTTAAATAGACCAGAAATAAATATTACAACAATTGAAGACCCAGTAGAAATTCGTATACCAGGATTAAATCAAATAGAAATAGATGAAAAATCAACATTTGCAGGAGCATTAAGAACAGTTTTAAGACAAGACCCAGATATAATATTAGTTGGAGAAATTCGTGATAAAGAAACGGCAGAAATAGCTATACAAGCAGGACAGACTGGTCACTATGTATTATCAACAATACATACAATTGATAGTATAGAAGTTATTAATAGATTAAGAAAAATAGGAATATCTGATTATGATATAGCAAGCACCTTGGCAACAGCAATTTCACAAAGACTAGTTAGAAGAATTTGTCCGAAATGTAGAAAACAAAGGGCGTTTACAGAAGAAGAGAAAAAAATTATAGAAAAGATATTTGCAAAATATGGTGATGAGATAGACTTGTCAAATGCAATGACATATGATGCAGTAGGATGTGAACATTGTAATGGTGCAGGATATGTAGGAAGAATAGGAGTTTTTGAAATACTAAATGTTACAGATGAAATAAAAGAATTAATAGTAAGTGGTGGTTCTAGTATGGAAATAAGAAAAAAAGCATTAGAAGAAAATTATAGACCATTAGTAGTGGATGGACTTAAAAAAGTAATAAAAGGTGAAACAACAGTAGAAGAACTTAATAAAAAATTATTATTCTTTTAATAATAAACTTTTTAGGAGGAAAAATTATTATGAACATGGATAAAATTTTAGATGAAGCAATAGAAAAAGATGCATCAGACGTACATTTAATATGTGGAAATAAGCCAATATTAAGAATAAGAAGAAAGTTATTACCGATAGAAGAAATGGATGTATTGACACCAGATGATATGAATGAAATGTATGATTATTTAGTAAGGGGAAATATTAATGAAGATGAGATATTTCAAAAAACAAGAAAACTAGATACATCATATGAATATAAAAAAATTCGTTTAAGGGTAAATATTTCATTATCAGATGATGTACCACTTTGTACTTTAAGACTTATAAAAAATGAATTACCACCATATGAATCATTGGGAGTTCCTGATATTGTTAGAAGAATGACATATCAACCTCAAGGCTTAATCTTAGTAACAGGAAAAACTAACTCTGGAAAGAGTACAACCTTAAACTCTTTGATTGACTATATAAATGAAAATCAAAATAAAAAAATATTAACATTAGAAAATCCGATAGAATATAAGCATCACTCAAAAAAATCTTTAATAGTTCAAAAAGAAGTTGGAAAAGGAAAAGATGCATTAACTTTTAGTGAAGGTGTTCAAAACTCATTAAGAGAAGACTGTGATATATTAGTAATAGGAGAAATTCGTGACAAAGTTACAATGGAAGCAGCAATAGAAATGGCAGAATCTGGACATTTAGTTATAGGAACTTTACATACAAAATCTTGTGCAGAAACAATAGATAGAATGATAAGTTTTTATGAAGTAAGAGACCAAGGAACAATAAAATATCTATTATCAGCATTATTGAAATTAGTTGTTTCTCAAAGACTTTTACCAGGAATAAATGATAAATTAGTATTAGTTCCAGAAGTAATGGTAGTTGATAATGTTGTAGCTGGAGTAATAAGAAAAGAAAAATTGAGCGTTTCTGAAATAGAAGATGCTATACAAAGTAATTTGGAAAAAGGAAGTATAGGCTTAATAAATTCTTTAGCAAAATTATTTGTAGAGGATAAAATAACTTTAGAACAAGCTAAAGCTCAAATAGAAGAAAAGAATATTGAAATTTTGAATAGAACAATTATGCAATTAAAAATAAGAAGAGATACAAGAATGTAGATAAGAATTAATAAAGGAGGTAAAAATGCCAACTTATGTATATAAAGCAATGACAAAAAGTGGAGTTGTAGTTAAAAACAAAGTAGATTCACCTAGTAGAAATGAATTATTAAAAAAATTAAAAGATAATAATTTATTGCCAATAGATGTAGAACAAGTACGATATGCAAGCACAATACAAACTACTCAAGTCAAGAAAAAGAAAAACATAAATGAAGTAGAAGACATAATGAAAAATGTCAATACAACAAATTTGGGAACGACGAAACCAAAACAATTATCAACAAAAGAAAAATTGAATTTGTATTTAGCACAAACTGAAAAAATAACTCCAAGAGACTTAGTTATTTTTACGCAAAACTTTTATCTATTAAAAAAGGCTAATTTCAATAATATACATGCATTATCAACTATAATTAAGAGTACAGAAAATGTATCACTAAAAGGGATATTAGAGGATATATTAGCAGGGGTAGAAGCAGGAGATAATATGTATACTACTATGGAATATTATTCAAATGTTTTTCCATATATATATATAAATATGATAAAAGTTGGAGAATTGTCTGGTTCACTTACAAATTCTTTAAAACAAGCAGTTGAATATTTAGACGAATCTGCAGCTTTAAATAAGAAACTGAAATCTATTTTAATACCTAATATAGTACAGTTTAGTTTGTTATTAGTAATGCTATTTGTAGGAACATTAGTTGCTGTACCATCAATACAGGGGGTTTTTGATGAAGTTGGTAGTGATGCAACGTTACCACCAATAACTATGTGGTTTTCAGGTGTAGTAAATCAACTTATAGAATATTGGTATATACCGACATTTATAGTATTAGCAATAGTTGGAGTAGTACTTTTCTATATTAATACACCAAAAGGAAAATACAATTTTCATTATTTCAAATATAAAATGCCGATATTTGGGGAATTAATATTTGCATTAGACTTTTCTAGATTTCTAAAAGCGATGTTATTAAATTTAAAAAATGGAATGAGAATTCAAGAATCAATAGAAGTAAGTAAGAATGTTATAAAAAATCTAGTTATGCTATCAATGATAGAAACATCAGTAAGTAATATTTTAGCAGGAGGTTCATGGATAGAACCATTTGAACAATCAGGATTAGCAAAGCCAATGATTACAGAAATGTTAAAAATAGGAATGCAAACAGACTTAACAGAAATGATGGAAAAATTAGTAGAATATATGCAGATAGATATAGATAATATTATGGAAAAAATAATGAAGACACTACCACAAGTTGTATATGCAATTGTAGGAGTAGTATTAATATTCTTCGTTGTAGTAGTATTAGTACCAGTAATACAAGTATACATGGGAAATTTCTTATTCGACGCATATGGAGTATAAAAGAGGTTAGGGGATTTTCTGAAGTGAACCCAAATTATTAGACAAAAAAGTTTAATAAGGAGGGTTCATTTTGT
>CAJMRU010000079.1 GCA_905215845.1 uncultured bacterium | reverse complement strand
ATCCATCCAAGTGCGATTTAAAGAATTATTAAAAGATATAAAATTAAAAGCAGGTATAACAGAAGAAATGGCAATATCATATTTTTTGATATATCAAGAAATGTTTAATTTATATTTTGAAAAGAAAACAAATACTATCAAAAATTTAACAGAAATTAGTAGTGAACACGATTTAAAACTTTTACCTATATTAAATATTATGTTATATGGTATAGCAGAAGAAACAAACAAAAAAAGTACAATAAGCAACAAGGAGGAAAAAGATGATTAAATTATTTAAACACCTTCATAAAGAAGAATGGTTTTTAATCATAGTAAGTATTATTTTTATAATAGCACAAGCATGGTTAGACTTGCATATTCCAGAATATATGTCAAATATAACATATTTAATTACAAATGAAACAACAGAATTAGCTCCTATTTTAGAAATGGGTGGAAAGATGATTTTATGTGCAATAGGAAGTTTAATAACAGCAATGACTGTTGGATATTTTGCAGCTAAAATAGCGGCAAAATTTGCTAAAAGATTGCGTAGAGAAATATTTTGCAAGGTAGAGTCATTTTCAATGGAAGAAATGGGGAAATTTTCTACATCAAGTTTAATTACAAGGTCAACAAATGATATTACTCAAATACAAAGATTTGTGGCAATAGGTTTGCAAGTTATAATAAAAGCACCAATTATTTCAATTATGGCAATAGATAAAATAATACAAAATGGAAGAATGGAATGGAGTATTTTAGTTGCAGGTTCAGTTTTAGCCTTAGTAACGGTAATAGTAGCAGTAATGCGTTATACAATACCTAAATTTGAGAAAATTCAAAAAATTACAGACAGTTTAAATAGGGTTACAAGAGAAAACTTAACTGGATTAGAAGTAATTAGAGCATATAATGCCGAAGGATATCAAGAAAATAAATTTAATGAAGTAAACACAGAATTAACAGATAATAACTTAAAAGTACAAAAAAGAATGGCAGTATTACACCCTTCAATGGTATTTGTATTAAACTTTATTTCATTAGGTATATACTGGATAGGTGCATTTTTAATAAATGGAACAATAGGTGCAGAGCAAGTGTCATTATTTTCTAATATGGTAGTGTTTTCATCTTATGCAATGCAAGTAATAATGGCATTTACATTACTTACAATAGTTTTTGTAATGCTACCTAGAGCATCTATTTCAGCAAAACGTATAAACCAAGTATTAGACACAAAAACAAAATTAAAAGAAGGAAATAAGAAAGAAGGAATAGAAAAAGGAACAATCGAATTTAAAAATGTAAGTTTTAGCTACCCAGATTCAGAAGAATATGTTGTTAAAAATATAAATTTTAGTGCTAAAAAGGGAGAAACAGTAGCTCTAATAGGAGCAACTGGTAGTGGAAAAACAACAATTGTAAACTTGGCATTACATGCATATGACGTACAAAAAGGAGAAGTTTTTGTAGATGGTATAAATGTAAAAGAATATACAAAAAATGCTTTATGCAATAAATTTGGATATGTACCACAAAAAGCAATATTATTTTCTGGAACTGTAAATTCAAATATAGCCTATGGAGATAATGGAAAAGCAAAAACAACACAAGAAGAAGTAAAAAAAGCAATAGAAATTGCTCAAAGTAAGGACTTTGTAGAAAAACTAGAAAATGGTTATGATGGAATGGTAGCACAAGGCGGAGGTAACTTCTCAGGCGGTCAAAAACAAAGGCTTTCAATAGCTAGGGCAATTGCAAGAAAACCAGAAATATATATATTTGATGATTCTTTCTCAGCACTTGACTATAAAACAGATAGATTATTAAGAAAAGAATTAAAAGAAAAAACAGCAGGTGTTACAACTTTAATTGTAGCACAAAGAATAGGAACAATTAAAGATGCAGATAAAATATTAGTTATAAAAGATGGTGAGATAGTAGGAAATGGAAAACATGAAGAATTATTAAAATCTTGTGAAGAATATAAGAAGATTGCATATTCACAACTATCAAAGGAGGAATTAGAAGGATGAAAGCAGGAATAACAGGGAATTCAAAAAATAGTAATAATGATAAAGCAAAAGACTTTAGAACATCTATAATTAAATTAATAAAATACTGTAAGCCTTTTTATAAAATAATAATAGTAGCTTTAATATGTGCTTCAATTTCTTCTATATTCACAATAATAGGACCAGATAAATTAAGTGATTTAACAGATTTGATAACAGCAGGAATGGCAAGTGGCGGAATGGATGTAGATGCTATATTAAAAATATGTTTTTTCCTACTTACTATATATATAATTGGAGCATTATTAAACTTTGTACAAGGATTATTAATGACAAAAGCTACGCAAAAAACATCTAAAATGTTAAGAAATGATATTTCTAAAAAGATAAATGTTTTACCAGTTGGATATTATCATACAACAAGTTTTGGGGATGTTTTATCAAGAGTTACAAATGATGTTGATATTATAGGAGAAACTATGCAACGTAGTATATCACAATTAGTATCTGCTATAACATTATTATTAGGTGCAATATTTATGATGTTTACAACAAATGTAATCTTAACAATAACCGCAATTATAACATCTTCACTTGGATTTTTACTTATGAAATTTATTATGAATAAATCTCAAAAATATTTCTTAGCAGAACAAAATTATTTAGGAGAAATAAGTGGACATATAGAAGAAATATATTCAGGTCATCAAGTTGTTAGAAATTATAATGCAGAAAAAGAAGTTACAAGAGCTTTTGATAAAATAAATGAAAAATTGTATATAAGTAACTGGAAATCACAATTTCTTTCAGGATTAATGATGCCAATTATGCACTTTGTAGGTAATTTTGGATATGTTTCTGTGTGTATACTAGGTGCAATATTAGCTTTAAAAGGAACAATTTCTTTTGGAGTCATTGTGGCATTTATGTTATATATTAGATTATTTACAAACCCTCTATCACAAATAGCACAGGTAACAACAGAATTACAATCAACAGCAGCAGCGAGTGAACGTGTTTTTGAGTTCTTAGAAGAAAAGGAATTAGAAGATGAGTCACACAAAACTAAAAAGCTTGAAAATGTAAAAGGTGAAATAGAATTCGAACATGTTAAATTTGGATATGAAGGAACAAATAAAATTATAATACACGATTTTTCAGAACATGTATATCCAGGGCAAAAAATAGCAATAGTTGGACCTACTGGAGCAGGCAAAACAACTATGGTTAATTTATTAATGCGTTTTCACGAAATTAATGGTGGAGCAATAAAAATAGATGGAATACCAATTTCAGAGTTAACAAGGGAAAATATTCATAAATTGTTTGGAATGGTTTTACAAGATACCTGGATGTTTGAAGGGACAATTAGGGAAAATATAGCTTATTCTAAAGAAGATGTTACAGATGAAGAAATAGAAAAAGTCTGTGAAACAGTAGGATTATCTCATTTTATAAAAACATTACCTAATGGCTATGAAACAATAATTAGT
Organism: uncultured bacterium; assembly: GCA_905215845.1. Taxonomy (GTDB): domain Bacteria; phylum Bacillota; class Clostridia; order TANB77; family CAG-508; genus CAG-269. The sequence continues at coordinate 1,874 of CAJMRU010000079.1, read as the reverse complement.
GATAAAATATCATTATCAGCAGGGCAAAAACAATTAATTACAATAGCAAGAGCAATGATAGAAAATGCTCCAATGCTTATACTAGATGAAGCAACATCTTCAGTAGATACAAGAACTGAAATATTAATTCAAGAAGCAATGGATAAGTTAACAAAAGGTAGAACATCTTTTGTTATTGCACATAGATTATCAACTATAAAAAATGCAGATAAAATATTAGTAATGAAAGACGGAGATATTATTGAGAGTGGAAATCATCAAACATTACTTGAGAAAAATGGTTTTTATGCAAATTTATATAATAGTCAATTTGAAGATGCATCTTAAGATAAAGAAGAACAATATATATGTGTAAATTACTTACATTTACATTTGGGCTTGCAAATTATATGTGAAAGAAGGAAAATATGCATATATAACCAAAAATGTAAAAAGGAGAAAGAAGGACAATATAGATGTTAGAAATATTACGATTTTTAATAACAATCATTATAGCTTACTTAGTAGGAAAATTAGTTAGTAAAATAAAATTGCCATCCATTTTAGGATGGCTAATTACTGGTATGGTTTTAGGACCACATGCATTTTCAGTTTTAAACCAAGATGTATTAAACTCAGAATGGTATAAAATTCTTATTCCATTATTAGAATGCACAGTAGGTCTAATGATAGGAACAAAATTAGTTTGGAAAAAGATAAAAAAATCAGGGAAATCAATAATAATTACAACTTTGACACAATCATTGGGAACTTTTTTAGTAGTTTCATTTGTTTTTGCTATTGCATTAAAAATAGCAGGATACCCAATTTATTTAGCCTTTATATTTGGAGGAATAGCACTAGCAACAGCACCGGCTCCAGCACTTTCAATTGTGCGTGAATTTAAAACAAAAGGGCCAGTAACTAAAAGTTTAATACCAATGGCAGCATTAGATGATATTGTTGGATGTATAGTATTTTTTACAACAATAGCAATAGTTGCAGGAAGTATATCTACAAACAATTTACCACCTTATATGATAGCACTTGTAGTTATAGTGCCACTAATTATTGGGGTAGTAACAGGATTTTTAGCAGGTTTAGTATTAAAAAAAGAAAGAGGAAAAAAGGCAAGTATTTTAATATTACTAGGAGCAATTTTAATTACATCATGTGTAGGATTCTTATTTAATTACTTAGTATTCCCAAAACCAGTACTTAACTTTATGCTAATAGGGATGGCATTTTCAGCAACATTTGCCAATATGATAAGTGAAAAAAGATTAGAATACATAATGAATGCATTTAATCCAATCTTAGGATTAGCAATAATAATAGTTATATTAAACTTAGGAAGTCCACTTGACTATCATTTAATATTAGGTGCAGGAATATTCACAGTAATATATATTGTAGCAAGAGCATTAGGAAAATATTTTGGAGCATATTTTGGAGCTCATATTACTAAATCACCTAAAACAGTAAAAAAATATTTAGGACTTACATTACTTCCTCATTCAGGAGTTTCATTAGTATTTACAGGAATAGCAGTTTCTGTATTAATGGGACCAGCACCAGAAAGTGCAAAATTAATACAAGGAACTATTGCAGCTGCCGCGGTTATTAATGAAGTTATTGCAGTAATATTTGCTAAGAAAGGATTCGAATGGGCAGGAGAATTAGAAAATCAAGAATTGAAAAAGTTTACAAAGAAAATAGTAAAGTTTTAGAGAAAATGGATAAACAAAGAAGTTCATATTATAATTTCTTTACAAAACAAAAATATGGAGAAGTAGAAAACTATGACATTTGCTTAGATAGTGGGTATTTAGGAATAGAAAAATGTGTAGATATTATTTATGATATTTATAGGAAAAAATAAAATTCTTATTATA
>CAJMRU010000078.1 GCA_905215845.1 uncultured bacterium | reverse complement strand
TAAAAAAACTCAAAAATATTATACAATATTAAAAAATAAAAAATAGGTGAGAAATTTATGAATAAAGAATGGAAAATATATGAAGTAGATGAAAAAAAAGTAGAAGAGATTTCAAGTAAATACAATTTAAATAAACTAATATCTACAATATTAGCAAATAGAAATATAACAACAGAAGAAGAAATTCGTTTATTTTTATCTCCAACAAGAAAAGACTTTCATAATCCATTTTTAATGACAGATATGGAAAAATCAGTAGAAAGAATAATAAAGGCAATAGAGAACAAGGAAAAAGTTACAATATATGGAGATTATGATGTAGATGGAATAACAAGTATAACTGTATTAAAAAGTTTTTTAAAAGATAGAGGCTTAGAAACTTCTCAATATATACCAAATAGATTAAATGAAGGATACGGATTAAATAATAATGCAATTGAAAAAATAAAACAGCAAGGATGTGACTTAATGATAACAGTTGATTGTGGAATTTCTGCAATTAACGAAATTGATTATGCAAATAGCATAGGAATAGAAACAATAATAACAGACCATCATGAACCGGGGAATGAAATCCCAAAAGCATTTGCAGTAATAGATAATAAAAGAAAAGATAGCAAATATCCATTTAGAGAATTAGCTGGGGTAGGAGTAGTTTTTAAGTTAATACAAGCAATAGGAATTAAGTTGGGATTAAAAGAAGAGGAATATTTAAAATATTTAGATATAGTATGTGTTGGAACGATTTCAGATATAGTTCCATTAGTAGATGAAAATAGAGTTATAGCAAAATTGGGATTGATGTTAATTAGACAAACTAGAAATATAGGACTAAAATCAATAATAGATACCTCAGGATATACAAAAATAGATTCAAACAGTATTTCTTTTGGAATAGCACCAAGAATTAATGCTTGTGGAAGGATGGGAAAAGCAGAAGATGCTTTGGAGTTATTTTTATCAAAAAATTATAATGAAGTATCAGAACTAGCTAAAAAATTAAATGATTATAACAAACTTAGACAAGATACAGAAAAAGAAATATATGAAAATGCAATTAAACAAATAGAGCAAAACAAATTAGATAAAAATAATTCAATTATAGTAGGAGGACATAACTGGCATCATGGAGTTATAGGAATAGTATCTTCAAAAATAACAGAAATGTATTTTAAACCAAGTATATTATTAAGTTTTGAAGAAGATGGAATAGGAACTGGCTCAGGAAGAAGTATACCAGGTTTTGACTTACATGAAGCATTAACTAAGTGTCTAGGTAGTGTGGAAAAATTTGGTGGACATAGTATGGCTGTTGGATTAACAGTTAAAAAGGAAAAATTTGAGGAATTTAAAAAAGAATTTGAACAAATAGCAACAAAGAGTAATGTAAGTGAAATAATACCAGTAATAAATATAGATGCAAAAATTGACTTTAGTGCAATAAACAAAGATATGGTAGAAAGCTTAAAACAATTAGAGCCATTTGGAGAAGGAAATAAAATGCCTGTGTTTGTGTTTAAAAACTTGAAAATAGATTCTATAAGAGCATTATCTGAAGGAAAGCATTTAAAATTAACATTGAAAGAAGGAAATACAGTAGTAAATGCAATAGGATTTAATATAGGTAGTTTGGCAGATGAATATAGAATTGGAGACAAAATAGATGTTGTAGGAGTTTTAGAAGTTAACAATTTTAATGGAGTAGAGAGTTTGCAAATAAATATTAAAGATATTATGAGAACGGTGTAATAGGTAAATATAATTAAAAGAGTTTTATACAATTACAATATAATGAAAAATTCCGTTCTTAGCGAGAACAGAATTTTTTGTAGAGTATTGCAATTAAGTAATAAATTATTCCAAACAAGGAAATAGAGTAAACAACTTTTCCTTGTATAGAAGGTAACATTCCTTTAGCAAAGAAAAATAATAATACACATAAGATAAGTGGTAATATTAGTTTTGCATAAGGAATATCCCGAGTTTGTGTGACCTTATTTGGTGATAAGATATTCACAATGAATACAGTAATACAACAAACTACTAAAAAAGCACAAATTAAAGTGTACATAAAATAAATCCTCCATAGGCATTTGCCTTGAAACCAAGTTTACGAGTTACTGTTAAATAATATTATACCATAAAAATATAAAAAAATCAAAGAGGGTGTTGAAATGCAAGAAAATAAAGAAATTAAAATACAAGACATAATAGCAAAGAGAAAAGAGCATTCAAGAAGAGTAGATACAAAATTAATAATGAAAGCATATAATTTAGCTAATGAAAAGCATAAGGAACAAAAAAGAGGGTCAGGAGAACCATATATTATACACCCTCTAAATGTTGCATATATTTTAGCAGATATAGGCTTAGATGATAGTACAATTTGTGCAGCATTATTACATGATGTTGTGGAAGATACTGATATAACAGATGCAGATTTAAGAAAAGAATTTAGTGATGAAATAGCAGATATGGTTGCAGGGGTAACTAAACTTAGTAAAATACAATTTGCAACAGTAGAAGAGCAACAAGTAGAAGATTATAGAAAAATGTTTCTTGCAATGGGAAAAGATATAAGAGTAATACTTATAAAACTTGCAGATAGACTTCATAATATGAGAACTTTAAAATATTTAAAAAGGGAAAGACAAATTGCAAATGCAAGAGAAACAAGAGATTTGTATGCACCACTTGCTAATAGACTGGGTATATATTCATTAAAATGGGAATTAGAAGATTTATCTTTCAAGTATTTAGAACCAGAAGAATATCATGAACTTGTGGAAGGTATAAATAAAAAAAGAGAAGAAAGAACAAAATTTATTGATAAGATAATGGATGATATAAGAGTGGCTCTGAAAAAGCAAAAGATAGATGCAGAAGTAACAGGAAGAGCAAAGCACTTATATAGTATATACAGAAAGATGAAAAGAGACAATAAGACATTAGACCAAATATATGATTTATTTGCACTACGAATATTAGTAAATTCAGTAAAAGACTGTTATGCGGCTTTAGGAGTTGTACATGAGCTATATAGTCCTATGCCAGGAAGATTTAAGGATTACATAGCTGTTCCAAAACCAAATATGTATCAATCTATACATACAACACTTTTAGGAGAAAAGGGAACACCATTTGAGGTACAAATTCGTACATGGGAAATGCATAGAATAGCTGAGTTTGGTATAGCAGCACATTGGGCATATAAAGAAGCAAGTTATTTTGGAAGAAAACAATCAGTAAAAGTAGAAGAAGATAAATTAGCATGGTTAAGAGAAACCTTAGAATGGCAAAAAGAATTACAAGATCCACAAGAATTTTTAAAAACATTAAAAACAGAATTATTTGAAGATGAAGTATATGTATTTACACCAAAAGGAGCAATTAAAGTATTACCAAGAGGTGCAACACCAATTGATTTTGCATATAGTATACATGCTGAAATTGGAAATAAAATGACAGGTTGTAAAATAAATAGCAAAATGATGCCAATAATAACACCATTAAATAGTGGAGATATAATAGAAATAATAACATCAGAAAATGCAAAAGGTCCAAGTAGAGATTGGCTTAAATTTGTAAAAAGCTCAGGTGCAAAAAATAAGATAAAGAGTTGGTTTAAGAAAGCTCAAAAAACAGAAAATATAGAAAAGGGAAAAGACCTAATAGAAAAAGAGTTAAAAAGAATTGGATTTACACATTCTGATTTATTCAAGCCAGAGTATATAGAACCAATGTTAGAAAAATATAAATATAAGACAATAGAGGAAATGTATGCAGCAGTTGGATTTGGGGCAAATTCATCAGTAAAAGTAATTGCAAGAATGTTACAAGAATATAGAAAAGAACATCAAGAAGAAGATATTGAACAAAAACTAGAAGAACTAAAAAAAGCAAAACAAAGAAAAATAAAGCCATCAAATTCAGGAATTATAGTAAAAGGAATAGATAATTGTCTAGTAAAACTTTCTAAATGTTGTAACCCACTACCAGGAGACGAAATAGTAGGCTATATTACAAAAGGAAGAGGAGTATCAGTACATCGTAAAGACTGTGTAAATGTAAAAGATTTAATATCAGAAGAAAATAGAATGATAGATGTTGAATGGTATGAAGAGGAAAAAGCATCATATCAAGCAGAAGTAGAAGTATTTTCTAATGATAGAACTGGTTTACTAGTAGATATATTAAAAGAATTAGGAACAACGAAAGCAAAAATATTAGGAGTAAACACAAAGACTACGAAGGAAAGAATAGCAACAATTAATATAACACTAGAATTAGAAAATTTGACAGAATTGAATAAAGTTTTAAGAGCGATTAGAAAAGTAGATAGTGTGTATGAAGTAAAAAGAAAGAAATAGAATTTTAAAATGACAAAAAAGTATAATTTATTAAATAAATATAAACAAAATTAAAAAGTAAAATATAGAATAAAAAGAGTAAAGTAATAAAATAGAACTTGTAAATAATCTGAAGAAATAAAAGATATGTAATAAAGAGCTAAAATTAAACAGAAGAATCTAAAGTAAAGAATAAAAAGGAAAGAGTGAAAAAGAAAAAATGATTTTAAAAGAACTAAAGATTAAGACTTGGGTAGGAGACCCAACTAACTGTTATATAATATTTGATGAAGAAAGCAAAGAAACAATGGTAATAGATCCAGCGGGGGAAGTACCAAAAATTGAAGAACTTATTAAAATCCTAGATGGGAATTTAAAATACATATACTTAACTCATTGTCATGGTGACCATATAGTAGGAGTATCAGAACTACAACAAAGATGTGGAGGGAAAATATTAATACATAGATTTGATAGTGATGGGCTTAATGATCCTAATATTAACTTATCAAGAATAATAGATATTCCAGAGATAAGCTTAGAAGCAGACTCAAGAATAGATGATGAAGATTTATTACACTTAGGAAATTTACAATTCAAAGTTATTCACACACCAGGACATACGAAAGGTTCAACAAGTCTATATTGTGAAAAAGAAGAATGTGTATTTTCAGGAGATACAATATTTAAAGGAGCTTGGGGAAGGACAGACTTACCAACCTCAAGTATAGAAGAAATAATGGACTCGATAATGAAGAAATTATTAAACTTACCAGAAAATACAATAGTATACCCAGGACATGGAAGAGCAACAATGTTAAAAGATGAAAAGACAATTTACTTAGAATTAAAGCCAAACAGTTGGTGATTTTGGGGTCGGAGACAAAAATCATCTTCAAAGTTAAAGTGAAAAATTAAAAGAGAAAAGAATTTTAAAAAGAAAATAAAAGTGATTTTGGGAGACGATGATTTTTGTCTCCGACCCCAAAATCACTTTAGAATAGGATGTGATATAATGAA
>CAJMRU010000077.1 GCA_905215845.1 uncultured bacterium | reverse complement strand
GGAATGCTCACGGTACTTGAAGTATGAAAGGGTCTGAGTGAGAGAGGCTCATTAGAAAGCCTTACCAATTCTTTCTGAATGGAATAAGTAGTCAAAAATTAAAAAAAGTTATAAGTATCACCTATTCACAGCGACTAATTTAAAAAACATTACCCAGTAACTTATTTTTTTAAAATCATTAAAGACTGCCTATAAATATATTCCTATATTTATGACAGTCTTCATTTTATATATTATTCTATATTTCCTATGCATACGCTTGACGTTTTCTAAAGTTAAGTAAATTAGTAATTTCGTTATCTCCCTTAACTGCTTTTTTAGTTTTCTTAGCCCTTTCTTGTTCAAGCTCTCTTTTTTGTTTTTCTGCCATTGATTGGCAAATTGCTTTTTGGTATGTGAAGTGAGTATCTTGCGCTATCTTATTCCAGTTATATTCATTTCTAACTTTATTTTTAGCTTTTTTTGTTATGTCTGCACATAATTTATGGTCATATAACAATTCTAATATTGAGTCTGCTATTGAGTTTGGATTTCCTGCATAACTTTTCATTCCGTTTTCTCTATGTTGCACTATTTCATTTAATCCCCCAATATCTGATACAACAATTGGGTTTTCTGATAGCATTGCTTCTAATGCAACTATTCCAAATGGCTCATATGTACTTGGAAATACTGCAACATCTGCTGCTTTATACATCTTTTGTACATCTTTTCCATTCATATATCCTGCAAAATATACTTTATTTGATATTCCCATAGCATTTACTTGTGCTTTTAACTCATCTATCATTCCGCCTTTTCCACAAATAACAAGCTTAGAATCATGGTATCCATTTAAAATTTTAGGCATAGCTGAAATTAGATGTTGAATTCCTTTTTCATATACTAATCTTCCCATAAATAATATTATTTTTTCATTATCCATAGCAAATCTTCTTCTAAAGTTATAATCTCTTTCTACACCATTAAATAGGTTTAAATTAACTCCATTTGGAACTACATTGATTTTTTCATATGGTAAACCAAATAATCTTTGTAATTCATTTTTCATATAATTACTATTAACTATAACTTCTGAAGCTTCATATGTAAGCATCCATTCTGTGTCATTTATATATCTTTGTGTTTCGTCATGTATTCCGCTATTTCTTCCAGCTTCTGTTGCATGTATCGTTGCAACTATTGGAATATTATATGAATTTTTTAATGTCTTTGCCGCATATGCTACTAGCCAGTCATGTGCATGAATTACATCAAAATTCCCTTCTTTTGCTATTATTTCATTTGCTTTTGCAATCAAATTGAAATTTAGTTGCATAATCCAATCGATGAAGTTATTAGGATTTATCATATAATTATCTACTCTGTATACTTTTACCCCTTTATCATCTTCAAAATATGGTGCGTCTCCTTCTTTATATGTAACAACTGTTACATCATGACCATCTTTTAATAAAGTTCTTGACAAATCATATACAACTCTTGCTATTCCTCCTACTACTCTTGGTGGATATTCCCATGTTAACATCAATATTTTCATTGATATACTTCCTTTCATTTTTTGTTTTCTTTTGTTTTTGTAATTTTTATACACAATTTAGTATATTCTATACAACTTTTTCAAAAATGTAAATGCTTTTTTACAAAAATCCTATTTATTTTTCAAAATTCGCATTTTTATTTGCTTTATTTTACAAAAAAAGATTTAGTTTTATATTATGTTTATATTTTCACATAATATTTAACTAAATCTTTTTATAAATTATTTTCTATTAGTTTTCTACTGGATAAACACTTACTTGTTTTTTATCTCTACCTTTTCTTTCAAATTTAACTTTTCCATCTACTAATGCATATAAAGTATCGTCGCTACCTTTTCCTACATTAGTTCCAGGATGTACGTTTGTACCTCTTTGTCTTACTAGGATATTTCCTGCTAAAACAAATTGACCATCAGCTCTTTTTACTCCAAGACGCTTTGATTCACTCTCTCTACCATTGTGGCTACTACCTTGACCTTTTTTATGAGCCATGTTTTTTCACTCCTTTCGGTTCAATATATATATTCCAATTAATTTATACATTAATTATGCTTCTACTTTTTCAGTAGCTTTTTTTGTTTCTGCTTTTTTAGCAGCTGTTTTTATTGATGTAATTTCTACTTTTGTGTATGGTTGTCTGTGTCCTTGTTTTCTTCTATAATTCTTTTTAGCTTTCATTTTGAAAACAATGATTTTTTTACCTTTACCATGAGAAACTACTTTTCCTTCTACTTTAACACCTTTAACATAAGGATTTCCTACTTGTACTTTTCCTTCTTCTGAAACTAATACAACATTATCAAAAGTAACTTTTTTACCTTCTTCTGCATTTAGTTTTTCGAAAAATACAACATCTCCTTCTGCTACTTTGTATTGTTTTCCACAGCTTTCAATTATTGCGTACATTTAAAATGCACCTCCCTTATTTGTATACTCGCTAATCCTTAAAAAAGGTAACTATCATTACATAGTGTTTTTTAACCTTGACTAAGCGGATTACAGTTACTTATTTTACCATAAAATGCTATTGGTGTCAACTATTCTGTCGAATTTTTATTAAATATCTCCAACTAAGTTTAAAGCCTCTAGATAATCTAAAGGCTTTTGGGAATAATAGAAATATTTTAATTTTAAATATAATCTGGCAAATTTCTTATTTCTTTCCAATACGTACTACTCAAAGCATTAGTACTAAAAGCAAAACTCTTTAAGCGAATTTCATATCGCTGAGTATAATAAGTATCATCTGCCTCAAACTGCCACCCAAACTGCTTAAGCCACTCATTCAATTCTTCTTTTGGAAATGCTGTTTTGTTACAATAATACAATATGTACCAAGTCCTAAAATCTCCAATTCCTGACCGTACAGTATTTCCTTCATTATCAAATTGTGGTGGTCTTGATATTGTAACTTTTATATAAGTATAGTCATCTTCTAAAATATTTGGGTTTCTTACTATTTCTAAATTAGATGAGTTTAATTGTTCCATAATTAGTTGTTTTGCCTTTTCAAGTAAAGCCTCTTTAAGATACTTTGCTTTTTTATCAAATTTTTCATTGTAAATCTCTACTGCTGATCTCATTTCTTTTGATCCCATTTCTTTTTTCATTTTATTGTCCTCCATAATGAAATAATGCAAAATACCATTTCTTTTTATTCCCAAACATATTTACTTTTAAAATTATATATCTAAACACTTTAGATATTAATATTAAAGTAAATCTACATAAAATAGAACTACGTCTATGCTAATATTATACAATATTTTAATCTATTAGTCAAATTATGTGAACTTTTTATTTTTTAAGCATATCAAAATTTATGTAGATTCACTTCATAATTAAAGATTAATTTGCCTAAATATTTTTTATAATTTTTTCACTACTTTATCAAGTTTCTTATTTTTTATTATCCACTTTCTCCAATATTTCTTCAACAAAATCATCTACTGCTTTTATTCCAACATCCCCATTTTCTCTTGAACGAATAGATACTGTATTTCCTTCAACTTCTTTTTCACCAACAATCAACATATACGGAATTTTTTGCAATTGTGCTTCACGAATTTTATAACCTGTTTTTTCATTTCTATCATCTACTTCTACACGAATTCCTTTTACTTGTAATTTTTCTTTTACCTTGTAAGCATAGTCATGTTGATTATCTGTAATTGGCAATATTTTTACTTGTACTGGTGCTACCCATACTGGTAGATTTCCTTTTGTTTCTTCTAGTAAGAAAGATATAAATCTATCTGATGAACCTAAAATTGCTCTATGAATTACTACTGGTCTATGTGCTTTTCCGTCTTCTCCTATATATTCTAATTCAAATCTTTCTGGTAATGCAAAATCTAATTGACATGTTGGTATTGTTACATCATGATTTAATGCTGTTCTAATTTGAATATCAATTTTTGGTCCATAAAATGCTGCTTCTCCTTCTGCTTCATAAAATTCAATATTTAATTCTTTTAATATTTCTCTTAATTGACTTTCTGCTGTTTCCCACATTTCATCATTATCAATATATTTTTCTTTATTTTTCTTATCTCTTAAAGATAATCTATATTTGAAAGCTGAAGCTGGAAATCCAAAGTCTTTTTGATATACTTCTTTTATTAAAGTTAAAACTCTTCCTACTTCTTCTTTTATTTGGTCTGGTCTTACAAATAAATGTGCATCATTTTGGCACATTTGACGAACTCTTTCTAGTCCACAAACACTACCGCTTGATTCATATCTAAAGTCATGTGCTAATTCTCCTATACGAATTGGTAAGTCTCTGTAAGAATGCATTTTATTTTTATAAATTAGCATATGATGTGGACAGTTCATTGGCCTTAATACCATTTCTTCATTATCCATTTTCATTACTGGAAACATATCATCTTTATAGTGTTCCCAATGTCCACTTGTTTTATATAAGTCTACATTTGCTAATGATGGTGTATATACATGTGCATATCCTAATTGAATTTCCTTATCTTGGATATATCTTTCTAAAATTCTTCTAATAGTTGCACCATTTGGTAAATACATTGGAAGTCCTGAACCTACTAATTTATGTGTCATAAAAATGTCTAAGTCTTTCCCTATTTTTCTATGGTCTCTTTGTTTTGCTTCTTCTAAAAATTCTAAATGTTCCTGTAATTGACTAGCTTTCGGGAAAGATATTGCATATATTCTTTGTAACATTTTATTTTTTTCGCTACCTCTCCAATATGCTCCTGATGATGATAATATTTTTACTGCTTTTACTTTTCCAGTACTCATTAGATGTGGTCCTGCACATAAATCTGTAAACTCACCTTGTTTATAGAAACTGATTTCTTCATCTTCTGGTAATTCTTCAATTAATTCTACTTTATATGGTTGTTCTTTCATTAATTCTAAAGCTTCATTTTTTGGTAATGAAAATCTTTCTATTTCTATATTTTCTTTTATTATTTTTTTCATTTCTTCTTCTATTTTTGCTTTGTCTTCATCTGTAAATGGTTTTTCAACATCAAAATCATAATAAAATCCATCATCTATACTTGGTCCTATTGCAAATTTAACATTTGGAAATAGCCTTTTTACTGCTTGTGCCATTATGTGTGATGTTGTATGCCAATATGCTTTTTTTCCTTCTAAATCTTCTTCATTAAATGTATGTATTATTAAATTACTATCTTCTTTTATTTCATATCTTAAGTCTTTTATTTCTCCATCTATCTCTCCACAAGTTGCATTTCTTGCTAATCCCTCACTTATTTTTTTTGCAACATCAATGATTTTTACTCCTGATTCTACTTCTAAACTAGAACCATCTTTTAATGTAATTTTTATCATAAGATAACCTCCTTATTTTTATAAAATAGTTATA
>CAJMRU010000076.1 GCA_905215845.1 uncultured bacterium | reverse complement strand
AGTTCAAATGCTTCTTTAATTCTTTTATTTAACATAGTTCCAATTTCATCTTCTGTAACTTCTTGTATCCATATATTTTTTGTAAAACTAATAAATTTTTTCCTTGCTGATTTTAATTTTACATCTTCTTTAAATGCTACATTTAATTTTTGTAAATATATTTTTTTATACAATTCTACTATATATGTATAGAAATATTGATTTTCATATTCATCTGGTAAAATAGTGTAATTATTCATGTCTGCTGATGAAGTAAACAATGTAACTCCTTGTTTAGTAATCCCCATTTTTGCATATTTCCATTTTGATAGTGATATTATTTCACTTTCTCTTAAATTTGCACTATTATCTGCTGGTAATATTCCTGCAAATTTTATAAAATTATGTTTTATTTTTTCAAATTCATTATCTATATTCCAAGCTTCTTGATCTATACATACATATGAATATGTCAAAAATCTTTCTGTATCTATGTCTAATTTTATAGCTTCTACATTTGAGCCAGTTATGCTTGATATAAAATCTGTAAATTTGTCTATACTTGCAAAACTGTCTGTTTGTAAATTTATTTTATCATAACTATTTAAAGTTCCGTTGTCTTGTTTTATATCTCTAAATTTGTAATTAAAATTTAATACATCTTCAAATTTATTTGAATCATCTATATTTGTTTTCATACATAAAAAACATATTCCTGTATTAAAACATATTACTTCTATTTTTGTAATTTTGAAAAAGATTCCTTTTTTCTCTCCTGCTTTTCCATGAATGTCTTTTTTTATATTATATTCAAATATTGTGCATGGATATTTACACAATATTGCTGATTGTGTTTCTATTGGTAATTCCTTGAATTTACCATATTTTGCATTTGTAAAACTAAAACTTGAAAACAAAAAATCTCTCATTTTGGGCGAAAAATATTTGTATAATTTCAAGTCTTTTTCTTTTTCAAATCTTTTTAACTTGCATTCCTTATCTTTTAACATTTTTAGTATAAATTTTTGATATTTGCTATCCTTTACTATGAAAGGATGTATAAAATGTGTATATTGATAGTTCGTCTTTAGTTCCATTTTTATCACCTTTTCTTATTTTCTATTCATATTGTAACATATGTAATTAAATTATTTCAATAGATAACCAAAAATTCCCTTAGAATACTTAACTAAGTACTCTTGGGAATTTTTATGCAGTAATTATCATTTACTTAATCATTATTATCTTTTTTAATAGTTAATACTCTACTCACCTTTTTCATAATAGTTCATATTTAAATCTCTTCCTAAATGCCAATTCCCTATAAAATCTACTAATAAATAATCATCTAAGTTATATGTTGGTTCTATAATTACTTGACCTTTATTATCTATTGAACCCCATTTTCCATCTTTTTTTACTCCTACATATCCATATGCATTTTGTTCTGTTGCATCATCATAAATATAATCTACTACTACATTTCCATTTTTATCTACAAAACCATATTTTCCATCTTTTTTGCTTAGGAATAAAGTATTTTGTGATAATATATCTTTTACATTTTTTTCTTCAAATTTAAAATTATAATATTTATATTCATCATTTTGTCTTAGTTTTATATATCCTTTATCTTCATTCAACTCTATTAACATTCCTGTTTGTTTTACTTCGAAATTTGTGTTCATTATATTACTATTATAGTTTGCATCTTCTGCTATATAAATATCTGCTGGTTCACTATATGTTATTGAGTTATATTGAAATGGTATTTTTTCATTTTTGTCTATGCCTATAATTCCTGTTTTTCCATTTTTAGTCGCTATGAAAACTCCTGATTTTGCTTCTTGAAGTTTATCATATTCAGGCTGTATTTTTATTTCTCCTGTTAATGTCATTACCCCATATTTTTGATTTTTTATAAATATTACTCCTTGGTCTTTAGTTTTTAGTATACTTGCTATATCGTCAAATCCTTCTTTTAATATGTCTTGTCCTTCTTTATTTATAACTTTTTTAACTCCATCTTGTGTTACTACATATAAATCATTTCCATAAGTTTTTTCGATTTTTTGATATTTATTTTCTAAAACTTTCTTTTTAGAATAGTCTATTATTCCATATAGTCCTGTGTCATCTTTTACTATATATCCTGTTTTATTATCTTTTCCTAAATTAGTTATTTCTGTATAGATTGGTTCTAGTATTGTATTTCCTTCATTATTTACTATTCCGAATTTATTTTCTTTTTGCACTAAATATGCATTTTTTATTCCTTTTACAGCATTTATTGAGTCATATTCTGGTTTTACTAACACTTTTCCTTTAAAGTTAATTATTCCCCATTTTCCTGCTTGCATAAATTTTAGTACATCTTGTTCATACCATAGATTATAGTTTTCGTCACTATTTGGTATTGCTTCTATCTTTTGATATTCTGTAAATATTTCTTCATTTTTGCTGTTTAATGCTTTTGTTTTATATTCTCCTGTTTCATAATTCACATCATATGTACATAAGAATATATCTGTTTTACTGTCTGGAATTATTATCATTTCTGCATATGAAGGGTCTATTACATTTTTTCCACTACTATCTATTACTCCCCATTTATTGTCTTTATATGATGCAAAATAACTTTGACTTGTTATCTTTCCTTTTTCATCTTGCTTTGTTAATATTCCTTTTATTACGAATACTGACATTATTATTACTATAATTGCAACAATTACTGCTATTACTTTTTTTATATTTAGTTTAGGTTCTTCATATCTTTTTCCTCTACTCATTGGAAATTTTCCTCCTAAGTTATATTTATTTTTCCATAAATCTACAAACTATTATACTCATATCATCTTTAGCTTTTCCAAAGTTGTTATCTATTGCTTCATTTAATATAATATCTGCTATTTTTTTTGTATTGTTTGTTTCTATGTCTTCTAACATATATTTTACCCATAATTCTTTATTTTTGTATTCCACATTTGCATCTATAATACCATCTGAACACATTAGCATAATTTCTCCGTTTTGGATATCTCTATCAAATGTTTGAATATTTTTTTCATTTATCATTCCTGTTGGTAATGATGTAGATTTTATTATTTGCACTTTTTTATTGTTCTTTATATATGTTGGACAAGCTCCACTTTTTATAAATTCTATTGTTCCTTTATATAAATCTACTATTGCAATGTCTAGGGTTGCAAACATTTCTTCATTTTTATTTATTAGACTAGTTGAAATTAGTTCTAATGAAGTTTCTTTATCAAACCCTGATAATAATAAATTTTCTAACATTTTCAAAGCTTGCATACTGCTTTCGTTTGCTTCTTTTCCTGAGCCCATACCATCACTTAATGCTACTAAATATTTTCCATCTTTTAATCTGATATTTAGTGTATTATCACCAGATACTAAATTTTGACTTTTATATGTCTCTGACCTTCCTATTCCCATAACGTATTTATCTTCTGACATAAATATTTTTTTAGTTCCGATTGAATTTTCTTCATTTAAAACTATTTTTTCTTTTAATATTTTTGAAAGTATTTCTTCTACAACTGTATTTAAAAAGTCTTTTTGAGAATATATTTCAATTATGTATCTATCTGGTTTTCTTATAGATATTTCTTCTATTTCAATTTCTTTTTGTTTCAACATTTCTGTTATTTCTAGTTCTTGTTTTATATATTTATCTTCTATCTTTACTTCTTTTTCAATACTTTTTGCAATTCCTGAAATTGCTTTTGAAACTCCTTTTAGTTGTGTTTCCATATTCTTTTTATTTTCAGTTAATTTCTTTTTCCATACAAAGTTTGTTTTACTTATTTTATATGACATATTTAGTGTTCTTAACATTTGCATTATATTTTCTTCTAAATATTTACTTACTTCTTTATCATCAAATCCAATTATATAACTATTGCAATCTGCAAATATTTTTAATAAATCTTCTCTTGATATTTCTTGTTTATCTAATAAGAAATCAAAAATTTTATCTATTATTTCTCCATTGACATTTGCTATATCATCATATAATAAATTTTCCCTATATGGTTCTAAATTGTTAAGCAATTCTGTTATAAATATTTGTTTATTTTCTTCTCTTGCTATTTCACTATCTATGTCTTTTTCATTGTATGTATCTGCTATTTTGTCTATTGTTTCAGAAACATTATTTAATTTATCAATTGTTTCCTTACTTTTTGTTAAAGTTCTATCTCTACTAACTGGTAGAAATTTTGAAGTTCCTACAAATTCTTCAATATCTATTTTTACTGATTTTGGAATTGCAAGTAGTGCTATTGATGCCACTAATATTTCCTTAAAATGAATTAATTCTACTGTATACCCATTTGAAACATATGCTAAAACAATATTTCCTACGCAAAATCCAAGTATTACACCTATTTTACCAAATTTATTTAATAAGCCTGCTATCATTCCAGAAATTGCATATGCTGCTATCATTATTGGTTCTGAGCCTGTTATAATCCCTAAAGTTACTCCTATTGTCACCCCTGAAGTTGCACCTATCAATATTCCATTTTTCCATCCCAATACTAAAACTATTAATATGCTTAATATATTTCTTAAAGATAATCCAAATATTGCAAAATCACCAAAACAGCTTACGGCTATTGCTAATAGAAGGCTTGTCCCTATTACTTCTTCTATTGAAAAAGCTTTCTTTTCTCTAAAATCTTCTAAAACTGGAATTGAATTTATAAATATTTTATAAAATACTACTGATATGATAGCATAAGTTATGCTAAGCAGAATATCATAAAAAGTAAATGATGATATTGCATATTTAGCTAATTGAACTAATAGTGTAGCAATAAATATATTTTTTGCTACTTTTATTTTTTCGTTTCTTTCTTCTTCATTATATTTAGGTTTTATAATAAATATTGTTGCAACTAATACTAAGGCTGTTAGGAAATATTCTAAAGCTCCTCCTAAACCAAATTTTATTATATTAGCTATTGTGGAAACTACTACTATCCCTAATAATGGAACAGATGATGCAAAACACGCTCCTAACATACTTATACTAAATAATGAAAATTCTCCGCCAACTCCGACTAATGATAACATAAAAGTTGCTATGTATATTACTATATTATTTTTATTAATTACTTGAATCCATTTTCTTGGTATTTCTTTTTTTTCATTTTCTATTGTAGCTTCATTAATATTTTGAAACATCTTTACCACCTCTTCTAATTATATAAGCTTATTTTACTACTTGTCCTTTGTGGTTTTTGTCTTTTTTAGTAAGCAATTACTAAAAACTTTTTTACATTTTACTTTTTTTTATTTTAATAAGTTTTACTTTTCTTGTTTTTACTATAAATTTACTCGTTTATTTTATTACATAATGTCTAAAAAAGCAAGACAAAGTTTAAAAATCTAAGGATTTTAAATATCAAATTTTTCTCAAAAATAACTCTTTGCATTTATTTTTTTTATGTATTATAGAAAAATTACCAACAATAAACCTCAA
>CAJMRU010000075.1 GCA_905215845.1 uncultured bacterium | reverse complement strand
GATATAAAAAATAAATATATTGATTGACAATGTTCAAAAAAATAAGTATAATAATAATGTAAATAAAAAAAGAAGGAGATAATTATGCTTGCAAAATATTGGAAAAAAATTGGATTATTAATATTGATAATAGCTTGTGTATTTAATGTTATGTCAAAATTAGTCAACAAACTTTCATTAGATAAAGAAATGTTATCTTCTGCACAATATATGTATGAACAACAACAAAATGAAAATAAAACAAAATAGGTATTGAAAAATAAAATAAAATATGTTATTATTAAAAATAGTCATATTATTTTAACATTAAGAAAGAGGTGAACTAGGAATGAAAGAAGGAATACATCCAAATTACAATCAAACAACAATCACATGTGCATGTGGAAATGTTTTAGAAGTAGGTTCAACAAAAAAAGATATAAAAGTAGATATATGTTCTAAATGTCATCCATTCTGGACAGGTAACTTAAGACAAGAAACAGCTGGTGGTAGAGCAGATAGATTCAAGAAAAAATATGGACTTGCATAAAAACAAAAGAGTAGCAAATAAATGCTACTTTATTTTTTTGCCTAAATTTTCTATTGCAAAATTTGTCAAAATATAATAAAATAAGCAAGTAATGGAGGTTATGCAAGTGAACACAAAAAATGAGGTAAAAGAACAAGAAAAATATATAGAAAAAGTAAAAGGGCTTAATAAAGATAGAAGTCTAAAATATAGTATTTTAACAATGGGGTGTCAATTAAATGAAAATGATTCTGAAAAATTATGTGGAATGCTAGAAGAAATGGGATATACAAAAACGGAAAATCCAAAAGAATCAGATTTAAGTTTATTTAATACTTGTTGTGTCAGAGAAAATGCAGAAGATAAATTGTTTGGAAAATTAGGAGAACTAAAAAAAGTAAAAGAAGAAAGAGGAACAATTATTGCAATAGGTGGTTGTATGATGCAAGAAAAACATATTACAGACAAAATAAAAGAATCATATCCATTTGTTGATGTAATATTTGGAACTCATACATTACATAGATTTCCAGAAGATTTATATAAAGCATTAGTAGAAAAGAAAAAACAAGAGGATATATTAGATATAGATGGAGAAATATATGAAGGGTTACCTATAAAAAGAGATAGCAATATAAAAGCATCAGTAACGATAATGAATGGATGTAACAATTTTTGTAGTTACTGTATAGTACCATATGTTAGAGGAAGAGAAAGAAGTAGAAGCCCAAAAGACATCATTGAAGAAGTAAGAAAATTGGCAAAAGAAGGATATAATGAGATAACTTTATTAGGGCAAAATGTAAATTCTTATCTTAGAGTAGAAAGAGAAAAAAATATCGAATTTGAAAAATATGAAGGTGTAGATTCTTTTGCAACTTTATTAGAGGCAATAAATAAAATAGAAGGGTTAGAGAGAATAAGATTTGTATCACCACATCCAAAAGATTTTACAGATGATGTAATAGAAGCTATTGCAAAATGTGATAAGGTATGTAAGTTAATTCATTTGCCACTTCAATCAGGTAATACAAAAGTTTTAAAAGAAATGAATAGAAAATACACAAAAGAACAATATTTAGAATTAGTAGAAAAAATGAAAAATAAAATACCAAATTTAACATTGTCAACAGATATTATTGTAGGTTTCCCAGGTGAAACAGATGAAGAGTTTGAAGATACTTTAGATGTAGTAAATAAAGTTAATTTTGAGCAAGTATATATGTTTATTTATTCAAGAAGAGTTGGAACTCCAGGAGATAGAATGGAAAATCAAGTTCCAGAAGAAATAAAACATAAAAGATTTGATAGACTAAAAGCTTTAGTAGAAAGTCAGATAGCAGAAAATAATCAAAAATATATAGGAACAATACAAAAAGTATTAGTAGAAGGAGAAAGTAAAAACAATTCTGAGATGTTAACAGGAAGAACTGACAGCAATAAAGTAGTAATTTTTGAAGGAGATAAAAGTTTAATTAACAAATTTATTAATTTAAAAATTGTTTCAGAACATATGTGGTATTTAAAAGGAAATGCTAATTTTGCTGATTTTGGGGTCGGAGATAAAAATCATCCCGAGAGTTAAAGCAAAATTTGAATAAAAAAGAGAGTTTTATGGATAGAATAAATGCAATTTTGTGGGAAAGATGATTTTTATCTCCGACCCCAAAATCACTTAAAAAGGAGAACATAATGGAAAAGAACTTAGAGAATGAGCAATTAAAAAGAATATGTGAATTAATCTTAGATGGAAAATTAGGAATAGTAGATGCTTCAATTAGATTAGGAATTCATAAGCAAACATTTCATGAAAAACTAATTGAATATATAAATACATCTAAGGATATGGAATTAAAAAGAAAATATATAAAATATGAAGAAGAAAGAAATCCAGATTATTCTTTTATTAATTTTAAAGCATTATTTATTCAAATGATAAAAGATGATGTTGGACAAAGTGAAATTGCAAGGGAATATGGTATTCCTGCAAGAACTGTTAGTAGAGAATTGGAAAAAATCAAAAAGGAAGAAGAATATGAAGTATTATATGAAATGACAAAAGAATTATCTAAAAGAAAAATGTATAGACAAGAATTTTCTGCTTATGAAAGATTATTAATGTGTGCTAGTATAGAAAATTATGATGAAGGACCAGTTATTATAAATAACTCTATTTCAAAAGAAGAAAGAGAATATAGAAGAGCAAAAGAATTGTTAGAAAAAGTATCAAAAATGCAAGGAACTAAAGAAGAAATAGCAAAGAAATTAGATATTGGAGTAAGTACAATAAGAAGAGCTAAAAAAAGAATAGATGAATATGAAAAAAAGCAAGAAACGAAGAAAATTTTAGAAGAGAAAGAAGGAGAAGATAGATAAATGGCAGAATTTTCACCAATGATGCAAAGATATCTTGAAACAAAAGAACAATATAAAGATTGTATATTATTTTATCGTTTAGGAGATTTCTATGAAATGTTCTTTGAAGATGCAATTATAGCAGCGAGAGAATTAGAGATAACATTAACAGGAAAAGACTGTGGTCAAGAGGAAAGAGCACCTATGGCTGGAGTACCACATCATGCAGCTGAGATGTATATTTCAAGATTAATAGCTAAGGGATATAAAGTTGCAATTTGCGAACAACTAGAAGACCCTAAAACTACAAAAGGTATTGTTAAGAGAGGGGTTATAAGAGTAGTAACACCAGGAACAATAGTTGATAGTAATATGCTAGAAGAAAGAAAAAACAATTATATAATGTCTATATACAAGACAGGAATATATTTTGGAATAAGTGTATGTGATATATCAACAGGAGAATTTTATGCGGCTGAAATAAAAGATAATAACAATTTTCCTCAATTATTAGATGAAATTGCAAGATATTCACCATCTGAATTAGTTATAAATTCAATGATGGCAGATTGCACAGAAGAAATGGGGAAAATAAAAGAAAGATTTTCAAGTTATATTACAAAATTCCAGGATAAATTTTTTGAAAATAAAGCAGATGTTATAAAATTAAGATATAATTTACTAGATACAAACCAAAAAGAAATTGAAAATATCGAAGAAAAAACATTTGCAATTCCAGCAATTAATGCATTAATTGAATATATTGAGCAAACTCAAATGACAAATCTAGACCATATAAATAAAATAACAATATATCAAATTTCAAAATATATGTCACTTGATATAAATGCTAGAAGAAATCTTGAAATAACTGAAAAGATGAGAGATAAATCTAAAAAAGGAACATTATTATGGGTATTAGACAAAACATCAACTTCAATGGGAGGAAGGCATTTGAGAAGATGGCTAAATGACCCGCTAATAGATACAAATGAGATTAATAGAAGATTAAATTCAGTTAAAGAACTAAAAGAAGATATAATGTTAAGAGGCGAAGTGGTAGAAAATCTAAAAAAGGTTTATGACATCGAACGTTTAGCGGGGAAAATGGCTTATGGAAATGCAAATGCAAGAGATATGATAACTTTAAAAAATTCATTATCAAAATTACCAGAAGTGAAAAAAGTTTTATCTAATTGTAAATCTGAAATGCTAAAAGATTTGTTTGAAAATTTAGACGAGTTACAAGATATATATGAGTTAATAGAAAAATCAATAGTAGATGACCCTCCAATGAGTATAAAAGATGGAGGAATTATAAAACTTGGATTTGATGAAGAAATAGACAAATTAAAAACAGCTACAACAGAAGGGAAGAACTGGATTATTCAACTAGAAGCAGACGAAAAAGAAAAGACAGGGATAAAGAACTTAAAAGTTGGATTTAATAAGGTATTTGGATATTTTATAGAAGTAACAAAATCAAATTTAGAGCAAGTACCAGAAAGATATATAAGAAAACAAACATTAACAAATGCAGAAAGATATATAACAGAAGAACTAAAAAATTTAGAAAATCAAATATTAGGAGCAGAAGAAAAAGTAGTAAATCTAGAATATAATGCTTTTACTATGATAAGACAAGAAATTGCTCAAAATATAAAAAGATTGCAAAAAACAGCAACAATAGTATCAACTTTAGATGTTTTAACATCATTTGCACAAGTAGCAGAAGATATGAATTATTGTATGCCAGAGGTTGATAACTTAGGTGTTATAGATATAAAACAAGGAAGACATCCTGTAATAGAAAAAATGTTAGGAACAGGAGCTTTTGTAGAAAATGATACATATTTAGATAAAGAAGAAAACAGATTATCAATAATTACAGGACCTAATATGGCAGGAAAATCTACATATATGAGGCAAGTGGCATTAATTACATTAATGGCACAAGTAGGAAGTTTTGTTCCAGCGCAATCAGCAAAGATAGGTGTAGTTGATAAGATATTTACTAGAGTAGGTGCTTCAGATGATTTAAGTATGGGACAAAGTACTTTTATGGTAGAGATGATGGAAGTAGCAACAATTTTAAAAGAAGCAACTCAAAATAGTTTGGTAATATTAGATGAGATAGGAAGAGGAACATCAACATATGATGGACTATCAATAGCATGGGCAGTTGCTGAATATATAGCTAATAAAGAAAAATGCGGAGCTAAAACATTATTTGCAACACATTATCATGAACTAACTGAATTAGAAGATAAAATAGAAGGTATAAAAAATTACTCAATAGCTGTAAAAGAAAAAGGTGAAGATATAATTTTCTTAAGAAAAATTGTAAGAGGTGGAACTGATGAAAGTTATGGTATTCACGTTGCAAGACTAGCAGGAGTTCCGAAAGCTGTTACAGAAGAAGCTAATAAAATATTGAAATCATTGGAAAGAAAAAATATATTAACAGGAAAAAAAGAAGAAAAGCAAGATAAAAAACAAGTTGAAGGTCAATTTGATATGTATAATTATAAACTAGCTGAAATAGCACATGAAGTAGATAAAATTAACTTGAATGAGTTAACTCCTATTGATGCATTAAATACTTTAGTGAGAATAAAGGAGAAGATGAAATAATATAAAAATGATAAAAGTATTAAATA
>CAJMRU010000074.1 GCA_905215845.1 uncultured bacterium | reverse complement strand
CTTGTATATATGCCTTGCAAGGAAGAAAACGGATTTATGCCGCAACTTCCGGAAGAAAAGGTTGATATAATTTATCTTTGTTTCCCAAATAACCCAATCGGTGTTGCGGCAACAAGAGAACAGCTTAAACCGTGGGTTGAATATGCAAAGAAGAATGATGCGGTTATTCTTTACGACAGTGCGTATGAGGCATTTATTACAGACCCTGACGTACCTCACAGCATTTATGAAATTGAGGGCGCAAAAGAAGTTGCGATTGAATTCAGAAGTTTTTCAAAGACAGCCGGATTTACGGGTACAAGATGTGCATACACTGTTGTACCGCACGAATTAAAGGTTGACGGAGTTGAACTTAACGGATTGTGGAACAGACGTCAATGCACAAAGTTTAACGGTGTACCGTATGTAATTCAACGTGCGGCAGAGGCTGTTTATACAGACGAGGGATATAAACAGACAAGAGAGGCTGTTGAATATTATCTTGAAAATGCGAAAATTATCCGCAAATCGCTTACAGAGGCAGGCTTTACGGTTTACGGCGGTGTGAATGCTCCGTACATCTGGGCAAAGACACCGAACGGTATGAAATCATGGGATTTCTTTGATAAATTACTTGAAGAAACAGGTGTTGTAACAACACCGGGTTCGGGTTTTGGACCGAGCGGTGAGGGATACGTAAGATTTACAGCATTCTCAACTAAGGAAAATACCATAAAAGCAATGGAAAAAATCAAAGCAATTTTGTAAAATATTTAGTAGACAAAACAAAAATAATGTGCTATAATAAGTTTACACAGGATAACAAAATAATTTTTTGACGAAACAAAGGCGTTTCGATCGGTACATATCAATTTATGGATTGGTATGTTCTGATTGAAACGTCTTTTTTGTTCGGCGGAATACAGCGAAAGGATTGAAAAAAATGGAATTAAAAAGAATATTAGTAGGATTAGAAAATTTAAAAGTAAAAGGAAATTTAGATACAGAAATAAAAGGAATAGCAAAAAGCTCAAATGAAGTAAAAGAAGGATATTTATTTGTAGCTATAAAAGGATTTAATGTAGACGGACATAACTTTATAGAAGAAGCCATAGAAAATGGAGCAATAGCAGTAATGGTTGAAGAAGGGTGTGATTTAAAAAGTATAAAATTTAAAGAAGACACAATAATTGTTATGGCTAAAGATACAAGAGAAGGATTAGCAATAGTTTCAAGTAATTTTTATAATAATCCATCAACTAAATTCAAGTTAATAGGAGTAACAGGTACAAAGGGAAAGACAACAACAACATACATGATAAAAGAAATATTAGAAAAAGCAGGGCAAAAAGTAGGACTAATAGGAACAATTGCAACATATATAAATGGTAAAAAAATAAAAGATAGTGATAGAACGACACCAGAAAGTTTAGAATTACAACAATTATTTGCACAAATGGTAGAAGAAGGTGTGGAAACAGTTGTAATGGAAGTTTCTTCGCAAAGTTTAAAATTAAATAGAGTAGCAGGTTGTAATTTTGATATAGTAATATTTACTAATTTTTCAGAAGACCATATAAGTCCAAAAGAACATCCTGATATGGAAGACTATTTCAATTCAAAATTAAAATTATTTGAAATGTGTAAAACAGGAATTGTTAATACAGATGATTTACAAGGTGCAAAAATACCAAGACTATTTCCAGAAAGTAATATAACTACATATGGAATAGATAATTTTGCAAATGTACTTGCTAAAGATATAACAATAACTAACTCATATGTTGATTTTAAAGTAAAAATAAAAGATAGAAATGAAAGAGTAAAAACAGGAATACCTGGAAGATTTAGTGTATATAATTCATTAGCAGCAATTTGTGTTGCACAAAAATTTGGTATTGATCCTGAAGTAGTTAAACAAGCATTATTAGAAGTTAGAGTACCAGGAAGATCAGAAATGGTAGATAATAAATTAGAATTACCAATAATGATAGACTATGCACATTCACCAGAAAGCTTACAAAATATTTTATATGCAACAAAAAGTTATACAAGAGGAAGAGTAATATCAGTATTTGGATGTGGTGGAGATAGAGATTCAAGTAAAAGACCAATAATGGGAGAAATTTCAGGAAAAGTAGCAGATTATACTATAATTACATCAGATAATCCAAGAACTGAGAAACCAGAAGATATCATAAAAGCAATAGAAGATGGAATATCAAAAACAAAAGGAAAATATGAAGTTATAGTAGACAGAACAGAAGCAATAGAAAAAGCTATAAAAATGGCAAATAAAAGAGATATAATAATATTAGCAGGAAAAGGACACGAAACATATCAAGAAATTAATAATGAAAAGAATCATTTTGATGAAAGAGAAATTATAAAAGAAATAATTGAAAAAATACAAAAATCAAACGAAAAAAATAAATAAAATACATAAGACATAGGGAAAGGTTGGATTAAGGTGAATTTTGAAACAGAGATATTAATTATATCGTTTGTAATAGCAATAATTTTAGGATTAATAATAATACCAATATTAAAAAAATTGAAAGTAGGGCAAATTGAAAGAGATGATGGTCCAAAATCACATTTAAAGAAACAAGGAACACCAACAATGGGTGGAATTATAATGATGATAACAATGATATTATCAGTAACAGGTACATATGTATTTTTTTCAGTAACAGGAAGGATTGATATAGCAAATAAAATCTTGCCAATGTTAATTTTAACATTAGGATTTGGAGTTATTGGATTTATTGATGATTTTAAAAAATTAGTTTTAAAAAATACAGATGGTTTAAAGCCAAAATATAAAATGTTAGGATTACTAATAATATCAGTTGCCTTTGTAATATATTTAATACAAGGAGCACATTTAGGAACGGAAATCTTTATACCATTTGTTAAAACATATATAGAAATTCCACTTATTTTATATATACCATTTGCAATAATAGTAATACTTGCAACAACAAATGCAATTAACTTAACAGATGGAATAGATGGATTATCATCTAGCGTTTCAGCAATAATTGTAACAACTTTAGTTATAATTGGAATTTCATTAGGGTTACCAGAAGTATCAATATTTGGAAGTATAATAATAGGAGCAATATTAGGATTTTTAGTATTTAATCTTCATCCTGCAAAAGTGTTCATGGGAGATACAGGTTCTTTATTACTAGGAGGAGTTATATCTGCATTAGCACTATATATGAAAATGCCATTAATATTATTAATAATAGCATTAATACCAGTTTTAGAGACTATATCTGTAATATTGCAAGTAGTATACTTTAAGAAAACAGGAAAAAGATTATTCAAAATGGCACCATTACATCATCATTTTGAATTATCAGGATGGAAAGAAAATAAAGTTGTAATAATATTTAGCACAGTAACACTTTTATTATGTATAATAGGATTACAAGTAATATAACTTACAAAAGACTTTAAAAAGGGAGGTTCATATGACCAAAAAGAAAACAAATAAATTTTCAAGCTTTTTGAATAATCCCGTAGATTTTACTTTAGTTGTAGTAATATTGTTATTATTGTCATTAGGATTGGTAATGGTATTATCTGCAAGTTCTCCATCAGCACTATCAGATGGAAATAGTTATTCGTATTTCATTAAACAAGCGATATTTGCTGTTGCAGGATTAGGAATGATGGTAATTATTTCTAAAATTGATTATAGATTTTACAAGAAATATTATATATTAGCATATGCAGTATCTATATTATTATTAATTGCAGTTTTAGCAATAGGGAAAAATGTAAATGGTGCAACTAGGTGGATATATATAGGTACAGACGCATTATCAGTGCAACCATCCGAAATTGTAAAATTTTTAATGATAATATTTTATGCAGCAATGTTAACTAAAAATAGAGATAGACTAGAAAAATATGGCAAAGGTTTTTGGTTTCATTTTGCATTAGTTTTACCAATAATAGGACTATTAATAGCAGAGCCACATCTTAGTGCATCTATAGTAATAATAGGTATTATTTCAATAATGATGATAGTAGCAGGTTGTAAATTTTGGCACTTCTTGGTAACAGGAGTAGTAGCTGGTATTCCAGTCCTAACATTATTGATAGTTAAAGCACCATATAGACTACAAAGAGTAACAACATTTTTAGACCCATGGAAGGATATGAGAGGAGATGGCTGGCAAGTTATTCAAAGTTTGTATGCCATTGGTTCAGGAGGGCTATTTGGAGCTGGACTTGGTGAAAGCAAACAAAAATATCTATATATTCCAGAGCCACATAATGATTTTATTTTTTCAATATTAGCAGAAGAACTAGGATTTATAGGTTGTGCAGCAGTATTAATACTATTTGGAGTATTTATTTGGAGAGGGGTATTAATAGCAATGAAAGCTCCAGATATGTTTGGAAGTTTAGTTGCAATAGGAATAACAGCACAAGTTGCAATACAAGTAATAATAAATATTGCAGTTGTTACATCATCAATGCCAGCAACAGGAATGCCATTGCCATTCTTTAGCTATGGAGGTTCAGCATTATTTATATTACTCTGTGAGATGGGAGTTCTCTTAAATATTTCGAAAGCTGGTGCAAAAAGAGAGTAAAGTAAAGGGATTATTTTCAAGTAAGACATTAAAAAGACTCACGACAGTTTTAATATATAGTTTTGATACTTTTTTACAAATATTTGAAAATAAATATAATAGGTGATAAAATAGGAGGGATTAATGAATACTTATGAATTTTAAATTACAATGAAAGTATTCATTAATTCTTCTTTAGTTTATAGATATGAAATCTATAAACTCATAATTTTATAAGAAAGGAAAGATTGGAAAAATGAGAGTAATTATAGCAGCAGCAGGAACAGCTGGACATATTAATCCAGGATTAGCTATTGCTAATAAGATAAAAGAAGAACAAAAAGATTCTAAAATTATTTTTATAGGGACTACTCGTGGATTAGAAAACGATTTAGTACCAAGAGCAGGATATGAACTAAAAACTATTGATGCATATGGATTAAGTAAAAAAATATCAATAGAAAATATTAAAAAAATGTATAAAACATTTAAAGGATATGGAGAATCCAAAAAAATTATAAAAGAATTTAAACCAGATATTGTAATAGGAACAGGTGGATACATATGTGGAGCAACAATTGCTTCAGCACATAGTTTGAAAATTCCAACATTATTACATGAAAGTAATGCATTTCCAGGAAAAGCAGTAAAAATGCTATCTAAAAAAGCAGATACAATTTTAGTATCTTTTGAAGACGCAATAGACAGAATAAAAAAAGCTAAAAATGTTGTATATACAGGAACACCAGTAAAGATAAAAAAGAAAAATTATAGTAAAGAAGAAAAAAGCAAAATTATAACTGATATAGGATTAAACGAAGCTAAGCCAATCGTGTTAGTATTTGGTGGAAGTCAAGGTGCTAAAAGAATAAATGAAGCAATCGAAGACATAATAAAAAATAAAAAGAATAAAGAATACCAAATGATATGGGCAACAGGTCCTAAACAATAC
>CAJMRU010000073.1 GCA_905215845.1 uncultured bacterium | reverse complement strand
AAGAACGGTTAATTTAGATGAAAGTATAGCTAAATATAAATCAAAAGTAAAAGAGGTAGAAGAAAAATATAATCAGATGTATTTTAGATATAACAATTTGAAAAACTCAGATGTATATAATGAACAAGAATTAGAATCATATTGGTTTGAATTAACAAAGCAAAGAAACTTATTAGAGTATGGAAGGGATATAGTTTCAAATACAGAAAAAATGAGTTTAAATAAAAGTATATTGAACAAAAAATATTATATAGTTATCCCATATTTTGCAGAAGAAACTAATGAAGAAAAATATGACAAAGAAGAAATTAGAAATATGGCATTTTCTGAATTATATACAAAATCACAGTCAATAATAAGAACCTTATCTTCTTGTTCAATAAACGGAAAAATTCTAACTTCAGCTGAATTAGTTGATTTATTATATGTTGCATATAATAGAGATGAATCAGAAGTATTTGGGGTGGATAAAGCTATGAAGGCGGGATATGAAGAATTATATTCAACTGCACCAGATGTTTACGAAAAGAAAGTAAGAGCATTAGATGAATTAATAAGAAATAAAGCAATAGATTTAGCAAATGAAAAAATAGAGAAAGTTAAATCAAGACCTCAAAAAATAGCGGAAGACAAAGAGGATAATTTAGATAAATTGATTAAAAAGATGGCAGCATTGGTTATTGAAGAGAATAGGAGATATGTAGGAGAAGACATTGCAGTAGAAGCAATAGAGGAAATTAATAAAGAGGAAGAAGGAGGAAATTCAAATGAAGAAGTCAAGAAAAAAGCTACAAGAGGAAGAAAGAAAAAGACAGTTAATTAGAGAAGAGCAACAACCAGGAATGCTAAGAAAAAAGACTATAAAAGAATTGATTGCTCCATCAGGTATAGATGCATCCAAAATAGATCATTTAGAAATAATTTCTAATGTTACAAGATATGCAAGAAGTTTTTTCGTTTCAACATTACCACGTATGTGCACATTTCCAGAATTGTTTAGGGATTTATATTTTTTCGGTGATGTTAATACTTCAATATATATTACTCCTATAGCTGAATCTAGATCTCAAAATGAGTTAAATAAGGTTATAAATGAATTAGAAACAGAAAGAATTGTGGCAGCAGATAGAGGTAATATAAATAGAGAAAGTACTTTAACACAAAAAAGACTTGAAGCTGAGCAATTAAGAGATGAAATATCAGCAGGTTTTAATAAAATGTATGACGCTTCAATCGTTGCTACATTGTTTTCGTACAATTTAGAAGATTTAGATAGACTAACAAAATTGTTATCAACAGAAATGTCAAAATCATTAGTAGGTATAAAAAGTGCATGGGCAATTCAGGAAGAGGCGTTTAAATCAAATTTACCATTAATGGACGACAAAATTAAAAAAGTACATTCTTTTGATAGTAGATCTATGGGAACAGTATTTCCTTTTACGACATCAGAAGTAGGACATCCAACAGGTGTACCATTAGGGTTTAATAAGCAAACAGGAACACCAATATTATTTGATAATTTCCATCCATCTTTAACTAACTATAATATGGTTATATTTGCTAAATCAGGAGCTGGAAAATCAGTAACTATGAAAACTTTGATTTCAAGATCATCTGTATTAATGGGAATAGAAAGTTTAGCTCTTGATGCCGAGGGGGAATATACAATTGTTGCTGAAAGCTTGGGAGGAATAAATGTAGTATTAAGTCCTAATTCAAAAACAGTTATAAATTTATTTGACATAGAACCAGAAAATATAAAAGATGAGATAACAGGTAGAGAAAGAACAGTTTTAAATGTTGAAAATAAAGTAGAAGACGTTACTCAAGCTTTATTAACAATGGCAAGAGGAAGTACAAGAAGTCAAGAGGTAAATGAATTAACAAAGCAAGTAATAGCTGAATCCGTAGCAGAAGAGTATGCAAGTTTGGGAATTACAAATAATCCTTTAAGTATATATAAATCAGGAGAATCTTTCCAAAAAGGAGATAGATTATATAAAGATAAAAAAGAGATGCCAACAATAGGGAGCTGGTATAAAAGGATAGAAGAAAAAGCAAAACAAAATAAGAATTCAGATTATCAATATCACTATAGTTATTTATTAAAAGTTATGAAACAATACATAAGAGAGTATAACGGACAAATGGCATATTTTGATGGACAATCTACATTTGAGTTATTAGATGGAGCACCATTTATTAATTTAGATATTTCACAGCTAGAAGAAAGATTTGCAAGGCCATTAGCTCAACAAATTTTACTATCTTGGATTTGGGAAAAATATGTTAAGAAAAATAGTGAAGATAGAGTAAAAGCTAGAAAGAAAAGAGTTTTAGTAGACGAAGCATGGATGTTATTACCATATCCTGAGGCAGTAGATTTTTTAAATACAATGGCAAGGCGTGCAAGAAAAAGAAATGTTTCATTAGCTATTATTTCTCAAAGATTTCAGGATTTTTATGAAAAACCTGAAGCACAAGCAGTTTTAACTTCTTCAGATACAAAATTATTTTTAGCACAAGATAAATCAGAAATAGAGTATTTAAAACAAGTATTCAAATTAAGTGAAGGAGAAGCAAATTTCTTAATAACTTGTTTAAAAGGAGAAGGTCTTTTAAAAGTAGGAGGAGATACTGCAATATTGCAAATTACACCTACAGCTAAAGAATTTGAATTTGTTGAAACTAATTTAAATAAATTAGCACAAATGAGAAAGAGGACAGGATAAGTATTATAGGAGGATGAAATGAAAAGTAATATAAAGAAAAAAACACTACAAAAGATAATATTTGCTTTATTGCTTATTGTTTTAGTTTTTAATTTTATATCACCACAAATTGTATTAGCAGCAGATGATGAGGATAATGGTATTATGCGGTTCGTTATTAAAAGAGATAGTACAATTATTTGCATCATTGGGTGATGTAGTAATGGGAGCTTTAAATAAATTTATGTTGGGTTCAGATGCATTTTTTTCAGCAATGCTGAGTCAAGATGATGCAAATTTAAAAGAGGATTCAGGTTCTTGGCTAGTAGAAGGAATTGGAGGAACTCCTGATGTTAAATTAGATGAGAATTACATGGATGAAAAAAGTTTTCTTATAGATGCTTCTGATTATCAAATACCAAATATGCTATATTCTCCTGAAAGTATATTTGCAAATAATATTGCAATGTTAGATGTAAACTTTCTACATCCCAATAAATATACATCAATAATTCCTGGATATGACCAAGCGGATAAAATGGCTACATCAGCAGTAGACCAAAAAGACAATGATGATAGCAAAAGTTTAGGTGAAACAATAGCATCATGGTATAAATCATTTAGAAATATTGCAGTAGTTGCTTTATTATCAGTTTTAGTATATTTGGGAATTAGAATATTAATTAGTTCTACAGCACCAGACAAAGCTAAATATAAAGAAGCTTTAAAAAATTGGTTTGTTGCTTTGTGTTTAGTATTTGTTATACATTTTATTATGTCTGGAATATTAATGATTACAGAAAACTTTAACGCATTGTTTGCTAAAGATATAGATCAAGGAATTTTAGTTGAAGCTACGCCTAGTGATGAATCTTCGGCAAATGCAAATGGAAAGATTAGATTTAAGACAAACTTAATTGGATTAGCAAGATTTAGAGCACAAGCTGATACATGGCAAGATGCAACGGCATATACAATAATTTATTTAGCTTTAGTAATATATACATGTATATTCACATTTATGTATTTTAAAAGGTTTTTGTATATGGCATTTTTCACAATGATAGCTCCATTGGTTGCTTTAACATATCCAATAGATAAAGTAGGAGATGGAAAAGCACAAGCATTCAATATTTGGTTTAAAGAATATACAATGAATGCAATTATACAACCAGTTCACTTAATACTATATACGGTATTTGTTTCATCAGCTACAGAATTAGCAACGGATAATCCTATTTATGCGGTTGTGGCAATAGCATTTTTAATACCAGCAGAGAAATTTGTTAAAAAGATGTTTGGATTAGATAAAGCAGAAAGTGCTGGCGGATTTGGATCATTTGCAGGAGGAGCTTTAGCGATGAAAGGAATGGAAAAATTAGCTAAATTTGGAGGAAAAAATTCTGGAAAGGCTTCATCTGGAAATGGTGATGAAATAGGAGAAAAAAGTTCAAAAATCAGATTTAATAAAACAAATTCTTCTGCTGGAGAGTTAAATGCATTTAATCAGAGAAATGAAAATCTAGAGGACAAACAAGCTCAAGCAAAATTTAATAATAATAAAGAACAAGAAGATAGTCGAATTAATGGAAGAGAAAGAGAGTTAAATGATACAAGAAGTGAATGGGAAAGAATTGCTAAGGACGAAGGAACATCTGATTTTGACAAAGAAGAAGCATTAGAACAAATAAATATGATAGATGAAGAATTTAGTGGAGTTGGAAATAGAACAGAAGAACAATTGAATGAAGAGGGATTACCACAAGAAAAGATTTCAAATAATCCTCAAGAAGAAAGTAGATGGAAAAAAGCTAAGAAAATAGGAGGAGCTGTTGGCAAAGTTGCAGGCTCAAATGCTTGGAAAGCAGCAAAATTTACGGGAAGAACACTAGCAAGGACAACTGGTGCAATAGGTGGAGCAACAGTAGGTTTAGCTGCAGGTCTTACTACAGGAGATATGTCAAAAGCACTTTCATATGCAGCAACAGGAGCTGTTGCAGGTAATGTAATAGGTAAAAATGTTGCTAATGCACCAGGAAAAATATATACAGGAGCTCAAAATATAGCAAATAAAGCTAGAACTTCGTTAGATTCAGCAGTGGACTCTAAAAATGAGTTATTATATGGAAGAAGTAAAGCCAAAGAAATAAGAGATGAAAGACAAAATTCTAGAAGTTTAAAGCAATTATACAATGATAAAGCTGAAAAAACTAAAGCAAATGATTTAGCAGCTAGCATGAAGTATGATGGAGACATAAAAGATGTACTACGAGCAAAAGCTGATTATTATGAAGCTGGAATAACGGATGAGAAACTGATAGAAAATGCAATTAAAGCATCATATAAAGAAAGCGGAACTTTATCAGGTCAAACTCATAATGAGTATGTAAATATGGCGGCAATGATAGATAAAGGTGGATTGACTTCAAAAGATATTAGAGATGAAAAGAGTATGATGCAAATGGAAGAAAGAGTACAAGCGAATATTAAAGATAAACATATTCAAAAAGAAGTTATGACAAAAATGTCAGACTTATTGGGAGAAAAGAAGTTATATGAAAAACGTTCAAAAGAAGGAAAGACAAAAATAAACATTCCAAATAATAAATGATATAGTAATAAATAAAATGAGAAAAAAAGAGAACTCTAGAAGCCATAAATAAAATTAATAATCTATGATGGAGGAATTAGGATGCATAAATTAATAAGATTTTATTATCAAAATAGATTAAAAGTATGGGCAACGATTTTAGCAATTATATTTGTAATTTCAATGATACAAGTTATGAATAATTTGGCTTCAAAAAGACTAAAA
>CAJMRU010000072.1 GCA_905215845.1 uncultured bacterium | reverse complement strand
AAGTAGCTGATTTTTGTCTCCGACCCCAAAATCACCAAAATCACGACCAAAAATCATGTGAATTTTCGGTGAAAGATTAAAAAACATATAGCAGAATTAAGAAAGTTATGATATACTTGGAAAAGCTAAAGTTAATAAGAAATGAGAATTCAAAATAAAAGGAGGATAAGAGACAAAATTGCATAATAAAAAGAAAGCAATTATAGAAGTTTCTTGAAATATAATGGCAAAAAGTAAAACTGTTTTTGTATGTAGTGAGTGTGGAAATGAGTCAAGCAAATGGTTAGGAAAGTGTCCAGCATGTAATAGTTGGAATAGTTTTTATGAACAAAAAATAATAGAGAGTAAGAATAGTTCATTAAAAGATAAGAGCCAAAGCAATAATAAACCACAAAAATTAAATTCTTATGAAGCTAAAGAAACATTACGAACATCTACTGGATTTGGAGAACTAGATAGAGTTTTAGGTGGAGGGTTAGTAAAAGGTTCTTTGGTATTATTAGGAGGAGAACCGGGAATTGGAAAATCAACATTAATACTTCAAATTTGTGATAAAGTAAAAGGTGAAGGAAAAGTTTTATATGTTTCTGGAGAGGAATCAGCAGAGCAAATAAAATTAAGGGCTGACAGGTTAGGAATAAATAATGATGATATTTTATTCTTAGGAGAAACTGACATTGATATAGTAAATCAAGCAATTATTGAGATAAATCCAAAATTAGTAATAATAGATTCGATACAAACAATGTATTCAGAAGAGATAACAGCTGCTGCACGGAAGTGTTAGTCAAGTAAGAGAAATAACATCTCAAGTTATGAGAGTTTGTAAATCTAGAGCTATAACAACAATAATTATTGGACATGTAACAAAAGAAGGAAATATTGCAGGACCAAGAGTATTAGAACATATGGTAGATACAGTTTTATATTTAGAAGGTGAAAGATATTTTTCATATAGAATATTAAGAGGGGTAAAAAATAGATTTGGCTCAACAAATGAAATAGGAATGTTTGAAATGCAAGAAGAAGGAATGTGTGAAATAGTAAATCCATCAGACATATTAATTTCAGAAAGAGATGATAATCCTGCTGGATCATGCATTGTATCTGCTATGGAAGGAACAAGACCAGTATTAATCGAACTACAAGCATTGACTTCACAAAGTGTTTTTGGAATACCAAAAAGAACTGCGAATGGAATAGATTATAACAGAGTAGCATTGTTATTAGCGGTTCTTGAAAAAAAAGCAGGAATGATGTTAGGAGGACAAGATGTATACTTGAATTTAGTAGGTGGGATAAAGATTAATGAACCATCAATAGACTTAGGAATAATAATATCAACAGCATCAAGCTTTAAAAATATTTCAATTCCAAAAGATATGGTAATAATGGGAGAAGTAGGGCTAACAGGAGAAGTAAGAAGAATTAACTTAGTCGAAAAAAGAATAAAAGAAGCAGAAAAACTAGGATTTAAAACTTGCATTATTCCAGAAAGTAACAAAAAAGTATTGAAAGAAAAATATAAATTAGATATAATAGGCGTTAAGAATATAAATGAAGCGATGAAAAAGATAGGATTGAAATAAAACTCCACGAAAATTAAGGAGGAGAAAAATTGAAAAAAAGTAAAGATGAAAATATTACATCAGTTTTAAGATTAATAGCTCCAGGAACGCCAATAAGAGATGGATTAGAAAATATATTAAGAGCAAAAACAGGAGCATTATTATTAATAACAGATAATAGTGAAATACTAAAAGAAGTTGTAGATGGAGGTTTTACAATAAACGAAGAATACACATCTTCAAAATTGTATGAACTTGCAAAAATGGATGGAGCAATTGTTTTGAGTGGAGATATGAAAAGAATACTTTATGCAAATGCACAATTAATTCCATCACATGAAATAATAACAACAGAAACAGGTACAAGACATAGAACAGCAGAAAGAACGGCAAAACAAACAGGAGAACTTGTCATAAGTATATCACAGAGAAGAAATATAATAACAG
The DNA here is from genome assembly GCA_905215845.1 of uncultured bacterium. GTDB lineage: Bacteria > Bacillota > Clostridia > TANB77 > CAG-508 > CAG-269. The sequence continues at coordinate 3,562 of CAJMRU010000072.1, read as the reverse complement.
TATTTAAGGGAACTGACAGATATGTCCTAGAAGATACCGAAGTAGTATTAAACAAAGCTAATCAAGCGATTCAAACATTAGAAAAATATAAAAAAGTATTTGATAATAAATTAAACATATTGAATGAATATGAATTTAATGATATAGTTACATTACAAAATGTAATACTTGCAATACAAAGAGCTGAAATGGTAATGAGAATAGTAGATGAAATTCAAAGACAGATATATGAACTAGGAAACGACGGAAGATTAGTAAAAATGCAACTAGAAGAGTTAATAGGTGGACTAGAAAAAGAAGAAAAACTAATAATAAAAGACTATCTAGTAGCAACTAAAAAGAAGAATACACCAGAAAAAGTAATAGAAAACTTAGAAGAATTAGAATATGAAGACTTATTAAAAGAATCAGCAATTGCAAAATTACTAGGATATGAATACTTTGACAATTATGATGAAGTAGGCGTATATCCTAAGGGGTATAGAATACTTAGTAAAGTACCACGAATGCCATCAAACATAGTAGAAAATTTAGTAGAATCATTTAAATCTTTCCAACACATATTAGCGGCAGATATTGAAAGCTTAGATGATGTTGATGGGATAGGAGAAGTAAGAGCAAGAACGATAAAACAATCATTAAAAAGAATGCAAGAACAATTTGTATTTGATAATATTATTTAATGTAAATTAAAATGGATAGGGAAAATAATTGATGAGATAAAAACTAGAATATTAAAAATTATACAATTAAACTAGAAAATGGAGAAAGTAGATGATTTTTGTCTCCTACCCCAAAATCATTTTAATAAAAAAGAAAGGATGAATAGTAAAAATGAAAAAAACAAAAAATATTATTTGGATAATAGCATTAATTTTGGTAATAATACTAATAGGAATAGTTGCATATGGATATTATAAAAATGCAACAATGGAAGTAAAAAATCCAATAGCAACAATGGAAGTAGAAAATTATGGAACAATAAAAATGGAATTATATCCTGAAAATGCACCAGAAACAGTAGCAAACTTTATAGCATTAGCAAATAGAGGATTTTATGATGGGTTAACATTTCATAGAATAGTAAAAGACTTTATGATACAAGGAGGAGACCCAAATGGAGACGGAACAGGAAGTGCTAAAATATCAGACCTAAAAGATGGAGGAGAAGAAACAGCATACTCAATAAAAGGAGAATTCATTTCAAATGGAGTAAACAACAAATTAAAATTTGAAGAAGGAACAGTTGCAATGGCAAGATCTGACTATACCAGTTATTCACCATCACTAGCAGAAGAATCATATAATTCAGGAAGTTCACAATTCTTCATAATGACAAAAGAAAATGCATCATTAAATGGACAATATACATCATTTGGAAAAGTAATAGAAGGAATGGATATTGTACATAAAATAGAAAATGCAGAAGTAAAAGTAGCAGATAATAGCGAAGAAACAGGAAATACAGAAGTAAGTACACCTGTAAATCCACCAAAAATAACATCAATAAAAGTTGAAACAAATGGAGTAGAATATGGATTACCAGAAACATTAAAACCATTTGATTATATGAGTTGGTTATATAAACAATATGGAATAGACCCAAGTGCATTACCAACAGGAGAATAATACCAAATACTTAATTAATGAAGAAAAAGCTAATAGTAAATAAAAGTTAAAACAAGAAATTTATAAAAATTAATAGAATTGAAGAATAAAATTGAAGATTTTGCTTAAATTTATGCAAAAAATAACTTATAAAAATGTTAAGATAAATGTGAAAAATAAGCAAATGAGAACATAAGAATAAAAAAATAATGAAAAAAATAAAAAAATTCATAAAATAGTTGACAAATGGGGAGGAATAGGTTAAAATATTAAATGTGCTCAAGGTAACGGTGCACATACGCATGGTGGATGTAGCGTAGTTGGTTAACGCGCCAGTTTGTGGCACTGGAGACCGTGGGTTCGAGTCCCATCTTCCACCCCATTTAATTTTATATTGGGCTGTAGCCAAGCGGTAAGGCACCAGACTCTGAATCTGGCATTTCCTTGGTTCGAATCCAAGTACCCCAGCCATATAAATATTGAAGCCTTTATTTAAAGGCTTTTTTTAATGTCTATTTTAAAAAAGACGAAAAAAAGACGAAAATTTCATGTTGATTTTGTTTTTTTGATGCTATATATTGTATTTGGAGGTATGATTTTATGGCAATTGTTGAAGAATCCGGTAAATACTACATGAAGGGTAAAATCAAAAGGATAAATGGGAGTTATTATAATTATAAACGCATCATTAAAGGAACAAAGTCAATTCGTAAAATGAAAGACGCCGAAAGACTATTTATAGAACAGTTTAAAGCCAAAGATACTTTATCAGATATTACGTTTGAAGAACTTGCTAAGAAGTACTTATTATCATACAAAAGAGGAAAGGAATCCACAAAAATCACAAAACAACAAGATTTAAAAAGACCGATTGTGTGTTTTGGAAAGGAAAATGCTAAAGATATAACGAGTAAAGGACTTCAACTTTATATTAATGAAATTGAAAAAGAATTATCTGAAAAATATGTAAAGAAAATCTTTTATGCAATAAAACAAGTATTTGATTACGGAGTCCAAGAAAAATACGTTACAGATAATCCTATGAAAAATGTAGTTCGTACCATTGATTTTGATACTCCAAAAAAAGAAATGAAATACTGGACATTAGAAGATTTTGATAGATTTTGTAAATCCCCAATAGAACACAATAGTTATTTTCTTCTTATATATTTTCTATATAAAATGGGGTGTAGAAGAGGTGAAGCACTAGCGTTAACATGGGATGATATTGATTTTACAAACAAAACAGTTGATATAAAAAAAACAATGTCATTTAAAGTTAGACCACCTAGATCAACAACACCAAAAACGAAGAACAGTTATCGCATTATCACTATGCCGGATGATTTAATTGATTTATTGAAGAAGCATTATAATAAGTGCAGCAACTACTATGGATTTAAAACCAGCAGTTTAGTATTCGGCTACACAAAACCATTAGATCCAGAAAGTATTAGAAGATATTTACGTAATGCGATTAAAACAATAAATACTGATGAAGATGGTAATTTATTAGCAGTAGACAAACAAGTTCCAGATATTAGACTTCATGATTTACGTCATAGTCACGCTTCCTATTTAATCCGCAATATGAATAAAGGAAATTATAATGACTATGACATAGCAAAACGATTAGGAGATACAAGAGAAACGATATTTAACACATATGCACATTGGTTTAAAGAAAAAGATCAAGGAATTATTGATATGATGAATTCAAATGATAATAGTTCAACAACATTACAAAGTGATAATGAAATTACACAGTTAAGAAAATTAAAACAATTGTATGAACAAGGTCTAATTACAGAAGATATATATATATTAAAACAAAAAGCACTATTAGATTTATAAAATACCTCTCAAAATTGAGAGGTTTGGGAAGATAATTGCAATTCTAAACAAATTTATTAAGTTAATTTTGAAACGATTAATTTAACCAATATAATAATCT
>CAJMRU010000071.1 GCA_905215845.1 uncultured bacterium | reverse complement strand
GCTATTATTAGAATAATAATCATAAAATCTTTAAATTGTTTTATAAACTTTACAATTAATTTTTCCTTTGGTTTGTCTCGTAATTTATTTTTCCCTTTTTTCTCTTGTATTTTCTTTGCTGTAATCTCACTTAAACCTAGTTTCTCACTTGTCCCAAATTCGTTTAAAACTTTTTCCTTGTCTAAAGTATGCCACATATTTTTTCTCTCCTTTGTAAATCAATTTATTAAATTATATGTGGTTATTTGTAAATTATGACATTAACTTTACTACACTATTTTTAAATTTATTAAGTTATAACCTCTCCTTTTTAACACTAGATTTTAACTTTTTTCTTTTTTTGACATATTATACAAAAGAGGTGTAATATTATGTTTATTAGTTCTTTAATTCTAGCAATTTCTAGTAGTATTGATTCTCTAGGTATTGGAATTACATATGGTTTAAAAAATACTAGGATATCTTTTATTAGTAAAATCATATTATTTGCTTTGTCATTGATTATATCTTTTTCATCAATTTTCTTAGGCTATTTTCTTAATGATTTTATCTCTACTCCTATTACATCTTTTTTTGGAAGTTTAATTCTAATTTTTATTGGTATTTGTATTATTTTTAAAACTATTTTTGAAAATAGAAATAAGAAAAATAACTATTACGATTTTAATTTCTCAAATCTAATTGATCCTAAAGAAGCTATTGTTCTTGGCTTGGCTCTTTCTTTGGATAGTTTTGGTATTGGTATTAGTTATAGTCTAATAGATGCTAATTGTTTTCTTTTTCCTATTTTGATTAGCTCTTTTCAAATTTTATTTTTAAGTTTGGGAAGTTTTTGTGGAAGAAAATTAAAAAGTATAAGTAAATCTCCTGATTTCATTTATGGTTTTATTTCAGGTATTTTACTTATACTTATTGGATTGCTAAAAATATAAATTTCTATTTAATGTTCTCTCAATTTCATAGACAATAACTTAGAAATACCACTCTCTTCCATAGTAACACCATATACCGTATCAGCAGCTTCCATAGTACCTTTTCTATGTGTTATAACTAAAAATTGAGTATCTTTTGAAAATTTCTTTAAGTATTCTGCATATCTATAAACATTTACATCATCAAGTGCTGCTTCTATTTCATCTAATACACAGAATGGTGCTGGATTTATTCTTAATATTGCAAATAATAAAGCTATTGCTGTAAATGCCTTTTCTCCTCCTGATAATAGCATCATATTTTGCAATTTTTTTCCTGGTGGTTGTACTGTTATTTCTATTCCACATTCTAAAATATTTTCTTCATCTTCTAATTTTAGACTTGCATTTCCTCCACCAAATAACTCTTTAAATACTTCAGCAAAGTTTTTGTTTATTAATGCAAATTGTTCTTTAAATTGTTGTTTCATTATTCCTGTCATATCAGATATTACTTTTCTTAATTTTGACATTGTATTTTCTAAATCCACTCTTTGTTCACACATAAAGTCATATCTTTCTTTTAATATCTTATATTCTTCGATTGAATCTACATTAACACTTCCTAATTCTCTTATTTCATTTCTTAGACTTTTTACTTTCTTTTGTGTTAATTGCACATTGTCTGGCTTTTTATAATCTACTACATTATTCGGGGTAAGTTCATATTCTTCCCACATTTTATTGATTATTTCATTAATGTCTTCTTCTAGTTTTGTTTTTCTTACTTCTATTTTAACAATTTGAGCTTTTAAATCTTCTATAACTTTAAATTTTGATGTTATCTCCTCTTCTTGTGATGATAATTTTTGATTTTTCTCAATTCTTTCTTTTTTCATTTCTTCTATTTTTGAACCACTTTGTTGTACTGTTTCTTTTATATTTTTTATCTTTTCTTTTATTTCTTCAATTGATTTTTCCAAGTTAAAATTATCTTGTTTTATTTGTTCTATTTGTATTTTCTTATTTTCTATACTTTTACTTGTATTTTCTAACTCTGTATCTATTCTTTCTTGGATTTCTTGAATTGAACTTTCGCTTTCATCAAATGAAGATACTGAAATTTTTAAATTTGTTATATCAAAATTCAAGTCATCTATGTATTTTTGATTATCTTTATTTAACTCTGCAAATTCTGTAATTATTTTTGACAATTTTTCATTTTCTTCTGATATTTTCTCTATTTCGTTTTCTATATTCTTTTTATTTTCAGTTGCTTGATTTTTTTGTTCTTCTAGTTTTGATTGTTCTTCTTTTAATTTATTCAATCTCATTTCTATTCTAGATATATTTTCATCTATTGCTATTATTTTTTGTTTTCCTGTTGCATAAGCTATTTCTATTTCTTGTAGCTCTTTTTCTAAAGCTTCTGCAGTTTCTAATATATCTTCTATTGAACTTTCATATTCCGTTTTTTCTCTTTCTAAGTTTGCTATTTTTTCTTTAAGCTTTTCTATTTCTTTTTCAAGTTTTTCTATTTCTTTTCCTCTACCTAGAATATTAACAGTTTTCTTAGTCACTGACCCTCCTGTGATTGCTCCTGATGGATTTATGACATCTCCATCTAGTGTTATTATTCTAAATGAATATGAGTTTTGTTTTGAAACTTTTATTGCTGTTTCCATATTGTCAACTATTACTGTTCTTCCTAATAAATTCAACACAATTTGTTCATACTTTTTACTATATTTTATCAAGTCAGATGCGATTCCAATAACACCTTTTTCATTTCCTTTTATTTTTTCTATTTTTTTACCTTTTACTGATGTTATTGGTAAAAATGATGCTCTACCTAAATTATTTTTTCTTAAATGTTCTACTAATCTTTTTGCATCTTCTTCTGTTTCAGTTACAATATTTTGCAAACTTGCTCCTAAACACATCTCTATTGCTGTTTGATATTCCTCTGGAACTTCTATTACATTTGCTAGAACTCCATTCATTCCTTTTCCTAGTTCTTTTATGTTTTCACAATCTTTTAATAGTGATTTAACACTTTTTATATATCCTTCTTTTTCTTTTTCAGTTTCTATCAAAAATTTTAATTTTGATTCTTTAATTCTCATTTCACTTGAATACATATTTATACTATTTTCAAACGATTTTATCTTCTTATCAGCTTCTTCTTTGCTTGAATTTATTTCTTTTAATTCAGCTAATATCCTATTTCTCTTACTATCTATTTCGTAAAATTCTTTTGAAATATCATCTTTTTTTAGTCTTGTACTATCTAACTCAGAAATATTACTAGAAAGTTCATTTTTTATTTGATTTTGTCTTCTTTCATAGTTTTGATAGTTTATATCTTGCTCACTTATATTTGCTTGTAATTCATATCTTCTGTCAGTATTTTCTTCTACTTTCTTTTTGTATCCTTCTATTTCTATTTCTTTACTTGAAAGTTTTTTAGTTATTTGTGCTAATTCTTCTTCTTTTTCTTGTAACTCTTTTGTGAATTTTTCTTTATTAGTTTTTAGATTTTCTTTTTTCTGTTCTTTTTGTTCTCTTTCTTCTTTTAATTCATCTATTCTTGTATTTAACTCTGATATTTCTTCTTCAAATCTTTTACTATTTTCCTTATTATTTGAAATACGAGTATTAGATACATTTATATCTGAGTTTAGCATTTCTATTTCTTTTTGGCTTTCAAATCCTAAATTAGATATTTCTTCTATTTTAGTTGTTATCTCTTCTACCTCTGATTTTAACTCTTCTTTTAAGTTTTTAATTCTTTCAAGTCTACCTTCTTCATCATTACATTGAGTTTTATAAATTTCTTCATCTTTTACTATATTTTCTAAGTCTATTTTATATTTTTCTATATTGTATAAAAACAAACCTATTTCAATATTTTTTAACTCTTCTCTCAAATTAAGATATTTCTTCGCTTTTTCTGATTGTATTTTTAATGGGTCGATATTAGTTTCTATCTCTGATAAAATATCATTTATCCTTAATAAATTTACTTTTGTATGTTCTAATTTCTTTTCGCTTTCTGCTTTTCTTACTCTATATTTAACAATACCAGCTGCTTCTTCAAATATATGTCTTCTATCTTCTGATTTATTACTTAATATTTCATCAATTTTACCTTGTCCAATTATAGAATATCCATCTTTTCCAATACCTGTATCCATAAATAACTCTAAAACATCTTTTAATCTACATGGTGTTTTATTTATAAAATAACCTGTTTCACCACTTCTGTAAATCTTTCTTGTTACTGTTACTTCTGTATATTCAATTGGTAAAGCTCCATCACTATTATCAAAAACTAATGAAGCCTCTGCAAATCCTAAAGATTTTCTATTTTGAGTTCCAGCAAATATAATATCAAGAGATTTTGTCCCTCTTAAAGATTTCATACTTTGCTCACCCAATACCCATCTTATGGCATCAGATATATTACTTTTACCAGAACCATTTGGTCCTATAACAGTTGTAATACCAGGCATAAATTCTAAAATAGTTCTATCTGCAAATGATTTAAAACCTTGTAATTCTAATCTTTTTAAATACATAAAATTCTCTCTCTTTCAATCTTTTGATTAATAATTTATACTATATATTTTTACCTTGTTTTTTTATTTTGTATTAACTTATATTGTTATTAAATTGTGTTTTGCTATATTAATATATAATAATTTTTGACAAAAAACAAGAGGAATTTCGTGATTTTAGAAAGAGAAAAATGATTTTGGGGTCGGAGACAAAAATCATGGTAAACTTTAAATAATTACTTTTATTTCGAATTATATAACCATGCTTTTTGTCTCCGACCCCAAAATCACGACCCCGAAATCATTTACTTTTCCCTTGAAATCGCTTAAATATTTTTATCAATATTAGGTAATAATTGTTTCTTTCTAGATACTACCCCCTCTAAAAGAGCTGTATTATCTTTTAATGTAATATTAAATGCTTTTTCAACTACACCTGCTTTTTTACCTAACGCTATGATTTGTGAATTACTATTTAAAATATCTGTTATAGCTAAAACAAATAAATCTAAATTGTTTCTTTCTATTTCTGCATTTATTGCACTTTCTAATTTTTCTTTTCTTTTTAAAACATCTTCTATACTAACTGTATTTACTTGTGCAATTACAAATTTACAGCCTTCTTTTTCTAAGCTTTTTGCATCTAAATTTACTAATTCTTCTTCTGAAAAATCGTCTAAATCTGTTCCTGCTTTTAACATATTTAAACCATATTCATTTAGGTCCATTCCTATAATTTCTTCTAATTCTTTTAATGCTTTTTTATCATGTTCTGTTGTTGTTGGAGATTTTAGTAATAATGTATCTGATATTATAGCACTTGCCATTAATACAGCTTCTTTATTTTCTATTTTATGACCTAATCTCTTAAACTCTTCAAATAATATTGTACATGTACATCCATATGGTTTGGCTGTGTAATATAACGGTTCTAATGTTTCAAAATTTGAAATTCTGTGATGGTCTGTTACTCCTAAAATTTTTGCTTTTTCAATTCCTTCTACACTTTGATTAAATTCATTATGGTCTACTAGAAGAACTTCTTGTCCTTCTTCTACTTTTTCTAATAATTCTGGTGCTGATATTTTTAAATAGTCTAAAATGTATTGTGTTTCTTTATTTACATTTCCTAATCTTCTAGCTTCTGTATCCTTCCATCCATTTTTCTTATCTAATATTTCATGTACTAAACTTGCACAAATTGAATCTGTGTCTGGATTTTTATGTCCGAATATTAATACTTTATTTTCCATTTTCATTTCTCCTTTTTTACAGCTCGGAGCTGCATATTCTTTCTT
>CAJMRU010000070.1 GCA_905215845.1 uncultured bacterium | reverse complement strand
AACAAGCAATATATTATCATGATATTGGAAAGATAAATCCATTGTTTCAAAAAAATAAGATGGATAATGATCTAAAGCTAGAAGTAGAAAATACAGACGACACACATGCAGCGCTGTCAGCAAGAATATATATTGATTCAGTTATAGAAATGGTAATGAAAGAGAAAACGAAGTTAAATAGGGAAGAACTATTTATAAAACTCTATTCAGGATATTTTTTTGGATATATTATATCAAGACATCATACAAAATTAGAAACTTTAAGCAATTTATTAGATAGCATAAAAAATAAAAAAATACCACAGATTCCAGACCCACAAAGTAATGCTTATGAAGTGCAATTAAATCAAAATAATATAGAAAAAGTATTAGAAAGCTTAAAAGTTAAAGAAATAAATATGTATATATTATGCAAATTGTTATATTCTTGTATAATAACAGCAGATTTTTATGCAACATATGATTACATGTCAGGAAAAGAAATTAAATTTGAAATAGAAAAGCAGAATAATTTATTTGAAAAATACGAAAATTCAGATTTAATAAAAAATATTAGAAAATATGCAAAAGAAGAAATAGAGTTAGAAGAAATAAACAAGCTTAGAAGTGATATGTTTCTTGAAACAGAAAGTAATTTAAAAAATAACTTAGAAAAGAACATATTTTACTTAGAAGCTCCAACTGGTGCAGGTAAAACCAATATGGCAATTAACTTAGCAAGAGTATTATATAAAACAAATAAGGATATTACATCAATCCATTATATTTTTCCATTTAATAATATTATAGAACAAACAGATAAAACATTTCAAAAGTATTTTAATAAATATGAAGATTATGTAGTAATAAATTCAGTTTCATCTATGACAAGTGATAAAAATGAAAACTTAGATTATGAGAAAGTATACACAAAAAATATATTTAATCAATATCCAATAATAATTACTTCACATATAAACCTATTTAATACATTGTTTGGAACAGGAAAAGAAAAAAATTATAGCTTATATAATTACATAAATAGTGTTGTGATTTTAGATGAGATACAAGCATACTCAAACAACGTTTGGAGAGAAATGATAGAAATGTTTGACAGCTATGCAAAATTATTAAACATAAAATTTATAATAATGTCTGCAACATTACCAAGATTAGATAAATTATTAGATGAAAAAATATCAAATTTTGTTACATTAATAAGTGATACAGAAAGATATTATAAAAATGATTTATTCGGAAAAAGAGTAAATCTAAATTATGATTTATTAAATACAAAAATGGATATACAAACATTAACTGAAGAAATATTAAAGCATCAAGGTAAAAAGATTTTGATTGAATGTATAAAAAAAGATACAGCAGAAGAACTATTTAAAAATTTAAAAGAGAAAATAGATAATGTTTATATTATGACAGGTGATGACAATAAATATTCAAGACAAAATATAATAGAGAAAACAAAGAAAGATATGTCAATAGTATTAGTTGCAACACAAACGATAGAAGCAGGTGTTGACATAGATATGGACATTGGTTTCAAAGATATTTCATTTATAGATAGTGAAGAACAATTTTTAGGAAGAATAAATAGATCCAATAAGAAAAAAGATTGTATAGCATACTTTTTTAATTTAGATGATGCAAAAACGATATATAGAAAAGATAAGAGACTACAATATAACTTAAATAAAGAAGTAAGCAGAGAGTGGATTAAAAATAAAAGGTTTGAAATGTTTTATAATAAAATTTTGCAACAAATAAAAGAAGAAACCGAAGAATATACAGAAAAAAATATAAAGAATTTTAAAAAATATTGCAGAGTAATTAATTACAAAAAAATAGAAGATATTATGCAGCTTATAAAAACTAATACAATAGATATTTTTATCAAAGGAAAAGAAATAAAAGGCTCAGACATTTTTGATAAATATATTAAAATTTACAAAGATAACCAGATATCATATTCAGAAAAGAAAGTAAAACTATCTCAAATAGCAGAAGAACTAAATTTATTTATATATTCCATAAATCCTAATAAAATAAATTTAATAGAAGGAGAACTAATAGGTGGAATGTATTATGTGGAGGATGGAGAAAAATATATAGTAGATGGAAGATTTGACAGAAGTAAGTATTTAGAAAAGGGAGATGAGTTATTCTTATGAAAATAACTGGAACAATAGTGAACTACTATTTTCATTGCAAAAGGCAATGCTACCTATTTGCAAATAGAATAAACTTAGAAGACAATTCAGAAGATGTAAGAATTGGACGAGTATTGCATGAAATAAAAGCAAAAGATGGAAAGAATACAGAAATTAAATATGAAAATATGGTATTAGATAAAATTTCTTCAAAATATATAGAAGAATACAAAAAGAGCGATTCAGACACAGAAGCAGCTCGTATGCAATTATTATTTTACTTGAAAAATTTAAAAGAAAAAGGAATTATAAAAGAAGGAAGATTGACATATGAGGAAAAAAACAAAAAAACGACTAAGAAAACAGAAATAATAAAACTAGATGAACAAAATTTGGAAAAGTTGAATAAATGTATTGAAAAAATAGAAGAATTAATAAACCAAGAAGAAGTTCCTAGTGTCGAAAAAGACAAAAAATGCAAGCGATGTGCTTACTACGATTATTGCTATTTATAATAGAAGAGTACTAATAAATTATTGGTAAGATTAAAGAGAAGATTAGGAAACAATATTATTTATAGTAAATAAGTATTAATAAATTTAAGATGGGAGAAGTTTTATGAAATCAGAAAGTAAATATATATTTTCAAAGGGAGATTTATCTAGACAAGATTTTAGTATAAAATACAAAAATGAAAAAGGCAATTTTTATTTACCAATAGAAAAAATAAAAGAAATATATTGTTTTAATGATATAACACTATCAACAAAGTTATTAGATATATTATCAACAGCAGGAATTATAGTACATTTTTTTAATTATTATGAAAACTATATTGGAACATTTTATCCTAAAGAATCGTTAATAAGTGGAAGATTAGTAGTTAAACAGGCAAAAACATTTGAAAATAATCGTTTAGATATTGCAAAAGCAATAGTAAAAGGAATTGCCAAAAATATAAGATATGTTTTATATCATTATTATAGGCATGGGGCAAAGGAACTAAAAGAAGCAATAGACTTTTATAACAAAGATGTTAATAGACTATTAGAAAAAGCTAATGATATAAAACAAGTATTATCTGTTGAAGGAAGAATATGGGCTATTTTTTATTCTACCTTTAACTACTTTTTACCAGAAGAATTTATTATTAATAAGAGGGTAAAAAGACCACCAGATAATCCTATGAATGCAATGATATCATTTGGAAATACTTTACTTTATACTAAAACTATTGCACAAATATATAATACACACTTAGAACAATCAATTTCTTTTCTACATGAACCAAGTGAAGCAAGATTTTCTTTAAGTTTAGATTTAAGTGAAGTTTTTAAACCAGCAATTGTATTTAGAACAATATTTGACTTAGTGAATAATAAAAAGATAAAAGTAGAGAAGCATTTTGAAGAAAAATTAAACTATTCATTATTAAATGAAGAAGGAAAAAAGATATTTATAGAAGCTTTCGAAGATAGGATAAATAAAACATTTGAACATGCTAACTTGAACAGAAAAATTACATATAAGCAAGCAATTAAATTAGATGGATACAAACTAATAAAATATATTACTGAAAATAAAGAATTTCGTCCATTTGACTTAGAGGAAAAGATTTGAGGTGAAAGAAAGTAAAAATCTTTTAATAATATGTGTGTATGTTAAAAGTAATATGAAGGCAATATACTTAGAAAAAATGAAATTTTAAACTATTATGTGTGCTTTTAGTAAAGTAAGGAAGGAATGAATTTGTAATGAAAAAACAAATAAATTATAATTATGTTTTTTTATTTTATGATATTGAAGTGAAAAGAGTAAATAAAGTATTTAAAAAATGTAAGAAATATTTAAATCATTGGCAAAAATCGGTTTTTAGAGGAGCGTTAACAAATTCACAAATATTAGAATTGGAATCTGAATTGAAAAAGATTATAGATAAAGAAAAGGATTTTATATCAATTATTAAAATTATGGATTTTAAAACAATAGGTGAAACTACATTAGGAAGTATCGAAAAAAATACTGAAGATATATTTTTATAGTTTTCCATCTTATGAGAGGAAAAGCTTGGTATATGAGGATATTAAAAAATAGCAATTACTTGGAAAAAAATTTAAAAAATGTTGATTTATAAGCTTATTTATATTATTATGTATTTAAAGATTGCCATAAATGACGATGGTTTAACTTTAACATGAGATGTATTTAAATATATCTTCAAGAGCAAAATTAGTAATGCCACAACCGTTTAACTTTAACATGAGATGTATTTAAATAATGCATTTAATTCTCCTATTGCTGCTACATTAGGTTTAACTTTAACATGAGATGTATTTAAATTGGTACTAATGGAGTACATGGAAAGAATGGAGACAGTTTAACTTTAACATGAGATGTATTTAAATTAAAAGTGACAGATATCTGGGAAGATTAGGAGCTTTGTTTAACTTTAACATGAGATGTATTTAAATTTTTTATTGTTTCTTTGCATTCGTCTAGTTTGCAATGTTTAACTTTAACATGAGATGTATTTAAATATCCTTGTCTTTCCCATAAATCGTATGGTGCTATGTTTAACTTTAACATGAGATGTATTTAAATAATACAAATGGCATTTAGAGGGACACAGTATCAAGTTTAACTTTAACATGAGATGTATTTAAATGGCATTTTTTTAAACATTGTATCAATTTCACCAAGGTTTAACTTTAACATGGGATGTATTTAAATAGTATAAAGTTCATTCTTATTGGTAATTCCCCACCTGTTTAACTTTAACATACAATATATTCAAATAAACTGAATTTTAAATAGAAAAATAAAAAGAGCATTGCTAAATACTAAATTAGCGACCAAACTAATAGACCAGTATTTAAGCAAACGCTCTATAATCCAAATTGCTAACTCTATTAATAAGAGTAGTATGAGAGAGTAATGTCTCTCTTGCATAAAACAATTATATAATATATAATAAAAAAGTCAATAGAAAAATTTTATGAAAGAGATAAAAAATAGGATAAAGGAAATTTATTGTGAATTAAATTAGAGAAAACTTAAAAAATATTAGAAAAATAAAAAAGGAATTAAATATGGAAATAGAAAAAATTAAAAAATCAAAAACAAAAGAAATAGGAAAATCAATAGAATACTTTGAACAAATAGATTCAACTCATAAATATGCTAAGAAAATAGCACTTGAAAATGAAGAAAATGGAAAAATAATAATAGCAGATATGCAAACAGCAGGAATAGGAACAAAAGGAAGAACGTGGTATTCAGGAAAAGCAAAAAATATAGCAATGAGCATAATTTTAAAGCCTAAAACAACAATTAAACAGCTTGAAGGTTTAACAATAAAAATTGCAAATTGCATGAAAAAATCTATATATGAGTTATATAACATAGATTTAAATATAAAAGAACCAAATGATTTACTATTAAATAATAAAAAAATATGTGGAATTTTAACAGAAATAAACACAATAGGAGAAAAAATAAATTATTTAATTATAAGCATAGGATTCAATGTAAATGAAGACAATTTTTCAACTGAAATAAAAGATATAGCCATATCTTTAAAGAGTGAATTTAAAAGAGATTTTAAAAGAGAAGAAATAATAATAAAATTTATAGAAAGT
>CAJMRU010000069.1 GCA_905215845.1 uncultured bacterium | reverse complement strand
AAAGCTGCGCCACAGCCTTGGCAAGCCATCGCGCAGCGATTTTGTTCAACTTGAAGTTATTGATCTTCTGAATCCAATCCAAGTTCTTTCAGCTCTTTTTCGTTTTGGATATCTTCAACAGTTTTCTTTCCAGTGATTGCACTGTAGGCTTCTTTGATGCCATTTTTCACTGCCCATTTGATAACGAAATACAGTGCAATCAAAATAACAATTGCGGTTCCACCGCTTATACCTAATTCATTCCACATAATTCAATCCTCCAACTTCCGATTTTCATTTCCGCCAATTGGAAATTAGCTATTTTTTCATTCCTTACTTTGTAAAATGTTTATGCAACAAAAATTCTGTCGGAATAATTGTAAGCACCATAATTCCTAATTGTAAAAACACCAAATAAACAGAAATCATTTCAAAGTTTGTATCATCTTTCGTTAAAATCAAAATAAAAATCGATAGTATCACCAGGATGATTCCTAAAACAAAGTTTATCCAGCCCCAACACCTGTGTGCATATCTCCATGTTTCATCATTCATCCTTGACATAGTAGTTCGATATCCCGAACTCCCCTGCCGATCTTTAGGAGGCTTATCTTTCCACGTATATCCCAATATAATCATAGATAACGGTACTAAAAGTGAACACGCAGATAAAAATATAAACATTACAGAGATCTCCTCTCAACTTCTGATTAATTTGCTCTAAAGACTAAAGTTGTCATCAAATAAACCCTACCCATATTCCAACCGCTATAAGTATCATGCCTAGTATTCTTCCAATAAATCTCGCCTTTTTATTTCCAAATAAAGCAGTTGTTTCTGAAGTAGTAAATGGAAGCAAAACAACAGTGACCCCCATTACTATAATTCCACTTCCAATCATGCAATTGCGGCTTGACACAACACCATAAAACATAGCTAAAAACCCTAAAATAATGCTCGAAATGAAATACTTAATTTTATGTCTATCTTTTTCAATTATCTTTCTATAGCTGTTTTCGCACTCACTGCTACAAAATTCCAAATTACTATCTAATTCTTTGCCACAATATCTACATTTTTTCATAGTAACTTCCTCGATAATTTTCAAAATTTTATCCAAAAGCTCTCGATTTGTCTTTACTTTATTCTACCATAGTTCATTTTAAAATACTATTCCAATACACACAAAACAGAAAAAAGCGATCCTTTTCGACCGCCTATTTCCACCTACATATATATCGTATTTTTCACTACAATTTCTTCTGCACTGGATTTTATATTAATCATTAATCTAACCCACTTCATCTGATCCTGTGCCTTTAATTCTTCCGTCGCACCCTGTTTTTTCACCATCTGTTCCATAAGTATTTCCACCTGCTTTCTGGCTTCCTGATCAATCTGATTCAGGTGTTCCGTCAGCTTTCCAGTCAATAGCAAGTATTGATATTTTGCTGATCTGTGTTCCTTCAGGAACTGTTTTCGCAACATTCCATATTTTCCATATATCGGTTCTTCTTCATTCAACAGCAAAGATTTCATCAAATATCCATATTTTAATATAGAATTATTTTTCATAATTTTTATGTTTCCAGGCAACAGAAAAACCCCGGAAACCTTACGGTTCCGGGGTATCTTACGTTTGGACACAATGTACCTTGCGGTACTCAATATATATAATTTAAGATGTTATGCTAAAATTATTCGATGATTGTAGCAACACGTCCTGATCCTACAGTACGTCCACCTTCACGATATCAGACCGATGTATTGCGGTGTACAAATGGTGGTTTTTCGTGTGATTCGTGTGGGAAAATCCGGATTTTCCGTTGTGTCTGTATTATTTTTTTTGATTTTGTTATCATGGTGTTATCGAATCTAAATATTCTCTTCCCAAATCAGATAAAACGTAATACATTTTTCCCTTTCGTGGTTCTTTTTTTAGGTAACAATAATCTTCCTCTATTTTTTTTGCTATCCATCCTATTTTTTGCCAACTCACATCCAATTCTTGTGCTAACTCCGTTGCTGTTTTATCTTTTCTACTATATTGTAACAATTTCAGCAACTGATATTGCTCTCTCTCCAATAAATTATCCTTTTTTTCTATTTCTTCTATTTCACTTCGTTCTTCATCCGAAAGTACCCTTTTCTCCTGTATACTATTTTTACAACCACATTTTAGGCAAGTACCACCGTATTTTTTCATTAGATTATACTCTTCTTCGCTAAACTCATGCATACAGTTTTCACAATATATTTTTTTTTTTTCTGACAAAAAATTTTTAATAACTGGAGTGAAATTAAAGGGCGACTCAATAAAGTATGTACGGTATTCATTTCCCTTTGGTTTTCCCCATCTTAGATTTTCATCCATACATAATCCATAATTAAGTGCATAAATAGAAACTTTTTTTCCTGACTTATTTGACATTTCATTATATTTACTAATAAAGAAATTCAATTCTAAACTACCTAAATAAGGCTCTAATTCTTGTGCAATATAAAAATGACTCGTATATGGATTATTACGCTCTTTTTGAAATATTACTGCCGTATATTGGTTTGTTCTAATATTTGTTTTAATAGTTTTTTCTTTATCGATGATTTGATTTAATAATTTGTTCAATTCTAATGACTCAATTCGTTCATTATATGTCATCTTTGCCGTTTTACTTTCTTCAAAAAATTGCACTAATCTTTCTTTATAAAAACGTTTCGATGCTTCATTTAAAATATTTAATGTAATTCGTTCTCCCTGAATTATAGATAACTCTTGCGCGTAATCTAATATAAGTCCAATATGTCTTACTACATTCATTGTCATATTGAACAAATATTTACAGTACTCTTCTTTTGATGTTTTAGTCGTATCAAAATAATAATCAAAATCTTTTCCTGTATATATTTTTAGTCTTGTATCCATTAATCTTTCTGTATATGCTACGGCCATGCTTTCCATTTCATTTCTTTTATCTCCAGCATACAGCTGAAAGTAATCCAAATATCGTATATCTACCTTTTGTCTGTCTAATTCACCTAGTTCAACTCTACCTGGATAAGCAGATATTTTTAACTTTACAAAATTATCAGAATTATTATGTAACGTATTAACAATCAAATCACAAAACATAACCAATGAAGTCTGCTCTATCTCTGAATAATCATCTAAAATTAGAAACAATCTTCGCATTGATAATTCTTGTAATATACTTTTTATTTCTGTTACTATTGATGTTATTTCAAATATTCTTGCAAAAACCCTGTTATATTTTTTTCCGTTTTCTTCTCCCTCTGATAAGGTATTTTCCCTGTTTCCGCCTGCATTTAGAATATTTTTCTTTTTGCTCAATGAAATATCCATTTTCATAGACCTTTTGTCACAATACGACATATTATCTACATTCGAATGCATTACTTCTTGCAAAGTTTGCATTTCAATGTTGCTTAAATGATTATTATCTTGTATCCTTTTTCGTATATTTTTCAATTTATCTATAGCCTTTTGTGATTTAGATATATGTAACTTTTGTTTAAATTTCTCCCAAATTGTATCATAATTTTTACATATTTCATTTATAAGTTCATCTACAAAATCTAAAATAAATTGCCTTTGTATTGAATATTGCTCAATTTCTTCTAAATTGCTGGTTTTTAAATAATTGATTGTAATATAATTTCTTTTCGCAACATCAAATATGCTTTTTACATCTATATAACACGTCATTATATCATTCTGTTTACGTAATTCATTCTGCATCCGCATAAAGATAGTTGATTTTCCTGTACCACGTCTGCCTATAAGTACAGTTGTATTATCTTTCAAACATAAATTTAAAATACCATCATTTTCAATAGGATCTACATATACCTTGTCTAATATATCTTTTCTATTTTTATCTTTTAATTCATATCGTTGATACATTTTTAATGAATCAACCATTTGATCGAAAGTTTTTTTATATTGTTCTTCCATTGTTTTCACTACCTTTTTGTCATTATTTGAACAACTTCATTTATACACTTTTTCCATTCTGGACCTTCACATATTTTTCGATAATTTTCGCAATTACACATAAGGTCTACGATTTTTTGCGGTTCCGCAAAATTTTCTGTAAAAATAAATTTAAAATATTCACTAAATTGTGTCAATGTTAACGGCACAATATGTAATTCCAAACGTTCATCTTGTGTTGTATACCAAACACCCATTCTAAATGTCTCTGCTGTATTAGAATCAATTTTATTTGCTACAAACAAACCATAAACAGGTTTTTTATATTTCTGTACCAAATCAGCAACATGTCTCCTAACAGGTTCTCCTTCCATAGCTTCTTGTCTAGAATTTGTAGATAATGTTACTTCAACAACAATAACATAATCATCAAATTCAAAAATCATATCTGGTTTTCCACCTGGTGCAGTTCCGATTGGTAAATAATCTTGATCTACATTAAACCCTCTAGCATCATATGGTTTATTAACTATATGATCTATCGCCAAAAAAGCTCTCCACAAAATCCATTCCAAATATGCTGCGGCTTCTGCTTTTGGAACATTTATTATATAATCTTCTCCCAATTCTTTACTTTTTCCATTATTTGAAATCAGTAATTTCATATACTCGTATATTTCATACCAACATTCTCTTTGATTTTGTGCATATTTTTCTTCTTTATAATGATCAATATTTTGTTTTAGATTACTTCTTACAATATTGATATTTTTCGAATTGTCTAATGTAATATCAGGTATTTCATATTTAATATTGTACATTTCCAATTCGTTTATTAAATCTTCCAACACCTTTTTAGCAATCTCTGTATTATCTGTTGGTAACGGAGCTCCTTGGCAAAGTAATTTGTACCTTTCCTTTAATGTTGCATCACTAATTACATTTTTAGTCAATTCATATGCAAGAGACTTATATTCCGGCATTACAGTTATTCCTCTTCCAGATCGCTTTAAAATTCCACTTGCACTTAAATATCTTAAATTCATGTCTGCATATTCATGAAAATTTTTCTCTTCTTTAAAATAATGCTTCCAAGCATTATGTATTAAATCTCTATCAAATTTCTTTTTGTTAATATATTTCTTTCTTCTACCTCTAATTTCCAAAATTTTATTTACAACTGTTTCCAGTTCATATTTAGGTGAACTTGTTTGTACACATACCGCAAATTCTATATAATTAATTTTATAGTCACCTGTACGTTCAAACAAATCAAACATTATCTTCAATACCCACCGTAATGGAGAATATGTCTCTCTTTCACCTAATGGTTCCATTTGAACAACTAGCCCTCTCAAAAAGCATTCTTGTTGAGCTTGAATAGTATTTGCATGATAAAATGCCCATCCAGCTGGTGTAATATCATCAATTTTTCCTATCTCTTTTTGAGAAAATCCATCTTTCTTTAAGACTTCTGGATATGCAAAACCGTATTTATTAAACATCAAACGATATTTTCTCGTAATACTGGCGTCTGCATCTTTCTTAGGATCTCCACCAATTTCCCCTGCTAATAATAATTTTTCTTTAAACAATTTTTGTTCTTGTGCAGTCCGAATTTTTCCAACCTGGTTAGATTCAACATATACTTTATATCCACCTGGTATTCGCCACGGATTTCTTACGCCAGTATTGCCTATTGACCAAATATCAATAGGATCTTTTACAATTCTTTTCTCTATTTCACCCGTTTTAAATATCTTCGTGCACTCCCATGCATTTTGAGTTATTTTTTTAATTGTAGTTTTTGCTTTTGCCATACATCTTCTCCGTTAAATCCAACAAATAAATATTCCTGTACCTTATTTCGA
>CAJMRU010000068.1 GCA_905215845.1 uncultured bacterium | reverse complement strand
TCTTTGGAAAAAGAAAAGATTAATGATAGAAATTTTAGAATTAAATATTTAATTTAAAAAATAGGCGGTCCTAGAATATAAAAATATTTCTGAGACTGCCTATTCATCTTTATTTTTAAATTTTATTAAGATTTTCTACTCTTCTTCTTCATCAAATTGACTATTATATAAATCAGCATAAAATCCATTTTTAGCTAACAACTCTTCATGAGTTCCTTGTTCTACTATATCTCCATGGTTCATTACTAATATTAAATCAGCATTTTTTATTGTTGATAATCTATGTGCAATTATAAAACTTGTTCTTCCTTTCATTAAGTTATCCATTGCTGATTGAATTTGTATTTCTGTTCTTGTATCTATTGAACTTGTTGCTTCATCTAATATTAATATTTTGGGATCTGCTAATATTACTCTTGCTATTGTTAATAATTGTTTTTGACCTGCTGATATATTAGTTGATTCTTCATTTATCAATGAATTATATCCATTAGGTAATGTTTTTATAAAGTGATGAACATGGGCTGCTTTAGCTGCTTCGATTACCTCTGTGTCTGTTGCTTCTTCTTTACTGTATTTTATATTATCTTTTACAGTTCCTCCAAATAGCCATGTATCTTGTAGCACCATTCCGAACATCTTACGAAGTTCTCCTCTATCAAAATCTTTTACATTATGTCCATCTACTAATA
Organism: uncultured bacterium; assembly: GCA_905215845.1. GTDB lineage: Bacteria > Bacillota > Clostridia > TANB77 > CAG-508 > CAG-269. The sequence continues at coordinate 5,219 of CAJMRU010000068.1, read as the reverse complement.
TTTCACCTTCTGTTACATCATAAAATCTCATTAATAATTTTACCATTGTTGTTTTTCCTGCTCCAGTTGGCCCTACTATTGCTATTTTTTGACCTTCTTTTACTTTAGCATTAAAATTATTAATTATTGTTTTATCTTCGTCATATCCAAATTTTACATTTCTAAATTCTACATTACCTTGTAATTTTGAAGTATCTATATTCCCTTTTGCACTTACTATTTCTTCCGGTTCTTCTAAAAACTCAAAAATTCTTTCTGCTGATGCTGCCATTGCTTGTAACATACTTGATATTTGTGCAAGTTGATTAATTGGCCCGAGTAAATTGTTTATTATATTGTATAAAACTTTGTATATTTCCTACTGTTATTGTTCCTCTTATTGCTAAATACCCTCCTGCTACTGCTACTCCAACATATCCTATGTTAGATATAAAATTCATTACTGGAAACATTAATCCTGAAAGGAATTGAGATTTCCAAGCAGACCTATATAATTCATTATTTGCTTTTTCAAATTCATCTGTTACTTTTTTTTCTGCATTAAATACTTTTACTATGTTTAATCCACTATATATTTCTTCTACTTGGCCATTAACATGACCTAAGTAGTCTTGTTGATTTTTGAAGTATTTTTGTGATTTTTCAACTATTGATTTTATTAAAAAACCTGCTATTGGGAATATTATCAATGATATCAATGTCATTTGCCAACTTATTGAAAACATCATTACAAGTATTCCTATTATTGTACAAATTGATGTAATAATTTGTGTTATACTTTGATTTAAGTTCATACTTAATGTATCAATATCATTTGTTATTACTGATAAAACTTCTCCGTTAGTTCTTTTATCAAAGTATTTCATAGGTAATTTATTTATTTTTATTGCTATATCATTTCTTAATTTATATGTAATTTTTTGTGATACTGTTGTCATTGTAAAACCTTGTATAATTGAAAACAACACACTTATTATATATAGTCCTAATAACATTAATGCTATTTGTCCTATTTTCCCAAAATCAATTCCGGCTCCACCAGTTAATTTTCCCATTAAACCATTAAATATTTCTGTTGTTGCATTACCTAATATTTTGGGTCCTACAATAGTAAATATTGTACTTCCTATTGCAAATAATATTACAAAAAATATTGCTATTTTATATTTTGAAAGATAAGATTTTATTAACTTTTTAGTAGTTTCCTTAAAATCTTTAGCTTTTTCTGTACTTCTATGACCTTTTCCCATAGATCCTCCCATTGGTCCTGGCATTTATTCTCCTCCTTTCTGTCCTAATTCTTCTTCAGATAATTGTGATAGTGCAATTTGTCTATATGTTTCATTATTCTTCATAAGTTCTTCGTGAGTTCCTTCTCCTACCATTTTACCTTCTTCTAATACTATAATTTTATCCGCATTTAATATTGTACTTATTCTTTGAGCTACGATTATTACAGTTTTATTTTCTGTTTTTTCTGCTAAAGCTTCTCTTAATTTACTATCAGTCTTGAAGTCTAATGCTGAAAAACTATCATCAAATACAAATATTTCTGGATTCTTTGCAATTGCTCTTGCAATAGATATTCTTTGTTTTTGACCTCCTGATACATTTCCACCGCCTTGTGAAATTGGTGATTTGTATTTTTCTTCTTTATTCTCTATAAATTCTGTTGCTTGGGCAATTTCTGCAGCACTTATCATTTGCTCATCTGACATATTCTCATCTGAATATTTAATATTTGATTCTATTGTTCCAGAAAATAGTGTTCCTTTTTGTGGTACAAATCCTATAACATCTCTTAATTCTTTTTGTGATACATCTTTTATATTTACACCATCAACATATATTTCTCCTTCTGTTGTATCGTAAAATCTTGGTATTAAATTTACTACTGTTGATTTCCCACTACCTGTACTACCTATTATTGCAGTAGTTTTTCCAGGTTCTGCTGTAAAGTCTATATCTTCTAATATTTCTGTATCAGCATCTGGATATTTGAAGCAAACATTTTTAAATTCTACCAATCCTTTTTTAGTTGGGTCCAATTTCTTTGTTTCTTTTTTATCCTTAATTAATGGTTCTGTTTCAAGAACTTCATTTATACGTTTTGCTGAAACTGATGCTCTTGGAAGCATAATTGAAACCATTGAAATCATCAAGAATGACATTACGATTTGCATTGTATATTGTATAAATGCCATCATATCTCCAACTTGCATAATTCCTTCATCTATCTTATGTCCTCCTACCCAAACTATTAAAATCATTATTGCATTCATAACAAACATCAATAAAGGCATCATTAGTGACATTGCTCTATTTACAAAGACATTTGTTTTCATTAAATCTTTATTTGCATCATCAAATCTCTTTTCTTCTTTCTTTTCTTTATGGAAAGCTCTTATTACTGGAATTCCTGTTAATATTTCTCTTGTAACCTCATTTAATTTATCTGTTAAATCTTGTAATTTTTTGAATTTTGGCATTGCTACTGCAAATAATGTTGCAACAATTACTAAAATTGCAAATATTGCTATTCCTATAATCCAAGCCATTGAATTATCTGTTTCTGTAAGTACTTTTACAAATCCACCTATACCAATAATTGGTGCATAAACAACTACTCTAAATAATAAAGTTATTAATTGTTGAATTTGTTGCACATCATTTGTACTTCTTGTTATCAACGATGCTGTTGAAAATTCATTTAATTCTGCATTTGAAAATTGAGAAACTTTTTTGAATACTTTTTCTCTTAAAGTTTTTCCTAACATAGCAGCAACTCTTGCTGATAAAAGCATAATTGATACTGCTGATACCATTGTTATTGATGCTACTCCTAGCATTTGTAATCCTGCTAATAATATATAATCATTTTGAAGTTTATCTGTATCAACGCCTAAATCTTTATATAATTGTTTTACTGCTGAAACTGCTGCTTGCTCTTTTATTGAATCATTCATTTCATCTATTTTTTTTGTGAACTCTTGTAAAACTTGATTTTTTTGTTCTTCTGGCATATTAGATATTAGTTCTACTAAACTCTTACTTTGCATATATATTTTTTGTGGTTCTTGAATATTTTCTAATATTTTTTGTTTTATTTGATTTGCTGTTTCTTCATTAGAAATTGCAGTTGCTCCCATTAAAGCACCAGCTAAATCCTTTTCTAAGTTATTCTCAGTTTCTTCATTTACATCATTTAAAACATAAATTGTATTTGGTTCTACATTATAATCTTTTCCTAAATATTTGTTTAATATCTTCTCTTGCTCTTTATTTTTTTCTTCTCCTAATAATGTATAATTGCTTAAAATTTCTTCATCATTTTCTGTAAATAACAGTGTTTTTTCCATATCTGACTTAGAAATTAATTTTGGTACTGCATTTTCAATTCCACCTGCTTGTATTCCGATATTAACTATTTTTGATGTATAATCTGGTAATGCTAAATCAGTAGCTGCTTGGATACAAAGCAATATAACTATTGCAATTACAGAACCTAAAGTTTTCTTTAAATTTTTTAAGACTTTTAGCATCTTCTTCTCCTTGTATAATATATTTAGGTTTTTATATGGCTACCTATAAACCTTATAATTTTTTAAAATTATCTACTCTCATCTCATTTTATTAATTAATTTATATGCCTATAAATTATATATTTCTAATATCTAATTTATTTTACTATAACAATAAATAAAATGACACTGTACTCATAATTATATGTGACACAGTGTCATTTGTCAATAATTTAATTGTGAATTTTCTGTGAATTACATCTTTCTAAATACACCTGCAACTTTTCCAAGAATTTCACAGTTTGGTACTATAATAGGGTCCATTGTAGAATTTTCTGGTTGTAATCTAATATGGTCTTTTTCTTTATAAAAAGTCTTTACTGTTGCTTCATCTCCTATTAAAGCAACAACGATTTCTCCATTTTGTGCAGAATTTTGTTTCTTAACCAAAATATAATCACCATCTAAAATACCAGCTTCTATCATGCTTTCTCCTCTAACAGTTAACATGAAACTTTCTGAATTTCCAACAAAATCTATTGGGATTGGAAATGTATCTGTTACATTTTCTACTGCCAAAATTGGCTCTCCTGCTGTTATTCTTCCGATAATTGGAACTTCTACTAATTCTTTTTGAGTATAAAAGTCTTTACTAGACATTACTTTTTCTTCTCCTGATGAGCCTTTCAATAATCTTAAAGTTCTTCCTTTTTTATCCTTTTTCTTTATGTATCCTTTTTCTTCTAATTTTGCTAAATATCCGTGCACAGTTGCTGTTGAACTTAACCCAACTGCTTTTCCAATTTCTCTTACTGATGGTGGATAACCTTGTGTCATTATTTGTTTCTCAATAAAATTTAATATTGACTTTTCTCTCCTATTTAATTCAGGTTTCTTTTTTGGCATTTTATTCACTCCATTCTCATATTTTCCTACATAATATCATACAAACAAATAAATGTCAAACATAAGTTTTTATTTTTTTGAATTTTGTTACATTTTTAATAACTATCTATGTTAATTATGTATTTATTGATTAAATATTTTTTCTCTTTATGTCTTCTACCAATTTCTCTTTTATTTCTGTTGGTAGCAATAATATTTTTTCTACATCTTCTCTATTAATTATTTCAGGTATATATTTTCCACTATCAATATATTTAGGGTCATTATTATATTCTGGTCCATTTCCTGTTCCAAATTCTCCATCTATATACTCACAAAGAAAAAAGTATTCCTCTTGATTGAATTTTTCCGACTTCATTTCATAAAGTTTTTTTATTATTTTTACATTTATTCCAAATTCTTCTTTTATTTCTCTAATTGTTCCTTCTTCTAATGTTTCTCCTTCTTCTAGTCCTCCTCCTGGGAATGTATAATAGTCTTGAAAATCTTTTCTTTTTATAACATCTTTTCTGTGCATAAATGCAAATCCATTTTTTAATGGTACTATTCCTGCGACTCTTATTCTATTCATCTTTTTCCTCCTTTAATTTTATTTATATTAGCATATTTGAAGAATAAATTAAATAGTTTTATAATTTTTTCTCAATAAAAACAAGATAAAATGCTTTTAAACATTTTATCTTGTCTTTATCTTTTATATTAACTTTTTAATCTTACTCTTTAAAATCAATTTTTTAATATGACACTGTATATATATTAAATTTATACATATCTAAACTTGTTCCATCTTTT
>CAJMRU010000067.1 GCA_905215845.1 uncultured bacterium | reverse complement strand
CAAAAAATATTAGAAATAGGATTAGAAGAATATTTAGAAAAAAATAAAACAGTAGTATATAAACAAAAAGTAATAAAAGCAATAAAAAATTGTAAAAGTGATAAATTAGGAGCACATAAGTATGTATGTGATGAGTGTGGATATGAAGAAATAGCATATAATTCATGTAGGAATAGACATTGTCCAAATTGTCAAACAGGGAAAAAATTAAAATGGATAGAAGCGAGAAAAGAAGAAGTGTTAAATATAAAATATTATCATGTAGTATTTACAATACCAAGTGAAATATATAATATAGTAATACAAAATCAAAGTGAGATATATAAAATAATGTTTAAAGCATCATCAGAAACATTACAAGAATTAGCAAAAGATGAAAAATATTTAGGAGGGGAAATAGGATTTTTTAGTATATTACATACATGGGGACAAAATTTAATGTATCATCCACATATACATTGTGTAGTAACAGGTGGAGGACTAACAGAATTAGGAAAATGGGTAGAAAAAGAAGAAGATTTTTTCATACCTGTAAAAGTAATGTCTAGAAAGTTTAGAGGAAAGTTTTTAAGTTATCTTAGAGAAACAAAACTTAAATTTTATGGAAAGAATAAAGAGTTAGAAAATCCAGCAATATATAATGAATTAATAAATCAAATGTATAATAAAGAATGGATAGTATATTGTAAAGAGCCATTTCAAAATGCGAATAGTGTAATCCAGTATTTAGGAAGATATACACATAGAGTAGCAATATCAAATGAAAGAATAGTAAAAATAGAAGATGGAAAAGTAACATTTAAATGGAGAGATTACAAAGATAAAAACAAGATGAAGGAAATGACAGTAACAATAGAAGAATTTATTAGAAGATTTTTGATACATATATTACCGCCAAGATTTATGAAAATAAGGTATTATGGAATATTAGGAAACAGAAATAAAAAGAAAAAATTATTAAAATGTAAGATACTAACGAGAACTAAAATATACAAAAAGAAAGAGCTTCCCACTCTCGAATTACTAAAGAAAGTTTTAGGAAAGGATTTTAACCTATGTCCGTGTTGCAAAAAAGGTCATATGTTAATTCCAAACACCACCTGAAACTAAACAATTGAATACTCCGTCAAAAGCCCGTTCATTCTGGGGAGGGGGAAACTATGCTTTAATTGTACAATGAAAACAGAAAAAATACAATAGCTAGTGAAATAAAATTAAGAAAGAGGTAAAAATCGAGTGAGAGGAAATAATAGAAACACCATAGAAAAATGTAGAAAAAAGTTATCGCAATTTACTACGATGAATGTTATAGATGGTCAGGCTAGTCTAGTAATTCATGCTAGTCTGATTTTCTATAGCCTAACCATCGATAACATACTAAACATAATAGTGCTATTAATCTTAGCAGGAGTAAGTATAGCAATGCTAACAGGAGATAATGGAATACTAACTCAGGCAAAATTAGCAAAGGAAAAGACAGAAGAGGCTAAGACTAAGGAAGAGCAACAACTACAAAGCTTGTTAAATAGAATAACAAGTGAAGTACCATCAGAAGAAGGATTCAATGAAAGTAAAAATGTAAATAGTCCAAAAGTAACAACTGGAATGATACCAGTAAAACATAATGGAACAGATTGGGTAGTATGTTCAAAAGAAGATCCAGAATGGTATAGTTATGACAATACAAAAAAATGGGCAAACATCATGTTAAGTGATGGAACATATAAAGAAGGAAAAGTACAAGAAGGTCAAGTAGTAAAAGAAAATGAGCTAGGAAGTATGTATGTATGGATACCAAGATATGCATATAGAATAACAGGAGAGAAAAATATAGAAGTAAATTTCCTAAAAGGAAATACAAATAAAGATAAAGATGGAAAAGAATACACAATAAGTGAAAGTGTAGACACAAAAACAACACCAATAGTGCATCCAGCCTTTAGTCTAGGAGGAGGACAATTAAGTGGAATATGGGTAGCAAAATTTGAAGCAAGTGGAACAAATAAAGATGGAAAAGCAGTAGGAAATGGAAGTAGTAGTTCATCAGCTCAACAATATGCACCAGATGAAACAACAATAGCAAAGAGTTTACCAAATAAAATAAGTTGGAGATATATAACAATAGGTGAAAGCCAAAAAAGAAGTATGGATATAGCAGGAAGTAAAAAAGAAAAATATGGACTAAATTATGCAAATAGCCATTTAATAAAAAATAGTGAATGGGGAGCAGTAGCATATTTATGTTATAGTCAATATGGAAATGTACCAAAAATAAATGGAGCAGGTTCATTAGTTCCAAATAGTCATTGGTATGATATGTATACAGGACAAGGTCCAAAAGGAACAAACGATGAAGGATGGTATAGTAGAGCAGATGATACTCATAACTACAATACACCAAATGGAATATTAGCAAGTACAACAGGAAATGTAACAGGAATATATGATATGAACGGTGGAACATGGGAAAGAGTAGCAGGATATTTAGATAATGAAAACTGGAACATAAATAATTATGGAAAAAGTGCAGATGGAAGCATAAAATATTTTGAAAATGGAAAAATAAATCCAACATATACAAGCTTATGGGATAAATATGAAGTAAGTGAAGAAGAAAAGACAAATAAAATAGCACTAGAAGAAGGAACAACACTAACTCAAGGAGAATTATGGGATTGGAATAAAAGAGAAGAAAAATATCATGAAGCAAGAAGAAGAATAACAGAGGCAAATTATAATAATATGGCAAAACATAAAGGAATAGGAGTAAATGAAGTATCAACAGAATTTTCATTTTATGCACCATATAATTCAACAGATGGTACAAATAACCCATGGGGATGGTTCAAAACAGCTTTAGAAGCAATGCAAGGAGATATTAACTATGCTAGAGCATGGGATGATGATATGGTATTAATAGGACATGGCGAGGTTCCGTTTGTTGTACGTGGAGGCTATTGCGGTAGTGGTTCCAATGCAGGTATGCTCGGTTTGAACATTACTCATGGTAATGAGGGGAGCTACTATGGGTTCCGTTCGGTGCTTGTTGTGTAGCACTTTGAATGTATTAATTTCTAGTTTGATATCATAAAATTTTACCATTTACACCTCCAAAATATAAAGTAATATAAGAAAAATTTCAATTTACCACTTGAAATTTTATAAAAAATATAGTAAAATAGGTGTGTTAATAAAAAAACATACCTTTTACTTAGCTTCAAGACAAGCACCAAATCTTAAGCTCAGTTAAAGGACAAACAAAAATAGGAGGTGTAAAAATGACAAAGGAAAGAAAACAAGAAATAATTAACACATATAAAAGAGAAGAAAATGACACTGGTTCTCCAGAAGTACAAATCGCTCTTTTAACAGAAAGAATTAATGAATTAACAGAACACTTAAAAGTTCACAAAAAAGACAACCATTCAAGAAGAGGACTTTTAAAAATGGTTGGTAAAAGAAGAAATTTATTAAACTATGTTGCTAAAAAAGATATCAATAGATATAGAACAATAGTTGAAAAATTAGGATTAAGAAAATAATTAAAGATAAAGGCCCAGAGCTTATTTTAGCATGGGCTTTTATGAGATTATAGCAAATTTAAAATTAGGTAAGTAGCTTGTATAATGTATTATGAGAAGATAACAAACTAAATGCAATAAAACATAATTAAATTTTATATGTTACCTAAGACAGCGAATAGTAGTGAATAATATATTATAGAGGTTACAATCTGAATTAAATTTGCTATGACAAAAAATTTGGTGCAAAATAATTTTTAGGAGGTAAATTATGTTTAAAACTTATGAAACAGAATTAGCAGGAAGAAAACTTGTTTTTGAAACAGGTAAAATGGCAGGGTTAGCTAATGGAAGTGTATTAGTTAGATATGGAGATACAGTTGTTATTGTTAATGTAACAGCATCAAAAGAGCCAAGGGACGGAATAGACTTTTTCCCTTTATCAGTAGATTACGAAGAAAAATTATATTCAGTTGGTAAAATACCAGGAAGCTTTATAAAAAGAGAAGGAAAACCTAGTGACAAAGCAATATTAACATCAAGAGCAATAGATAGACCATTAAGACCACTATTTCCAAAAGATTTTAGAAATGATGTAGTAGTTGTTGCAACAGTATTATGTGTTGACCAAGACAATTCACCAGAAGTAGCAGCAATGATTGGAGCTTCAGCAGCATTATCAATTTCTGATATTCCATTTGGAGGGCCAACAGCAGCAGTAAATGTAGGATTAGTAGATGGAGAAATTATAATAAATCCAACAGAAGCACAAAGAGAAAAAAGCGATTTAACATTAACAGTTGCAGGAACAGAAGAAAAAATTGCTATGATAGAAGCAGGAGCAAATGAAGTTCCAGATGATATAATGTTAGAAGCAATAAAAGAAGGACATAAAGAAATAAAGAAAATATGTAAATTTATTGCTAATATGAAAGAAGAAATAGGAAAACCAAAATTTGAATATAAATCATTTGAAGTAGATAAAGAAGTATATGACTTTATAGAAGAAAATTTTAGAGAAGAAATGACTGAAAAAGTTCAAGAAGAAGATAAAGAAACAAGAGATAATAATATCTCAGAATTATCAGAAAAAATAGCAAAAACTTATGAAGAAAAATTTGGAACAGAAGCTTTAGAAGAACATAAATCAGATATAGGAGAAGCAATTTATAAATTAGAGAAAAAATGTGTAAGACATTTAATATTTAATGAGCATAAAAGAGTAGACGGAAGAAAACTTGATGAAATAAGACCATTATCATGTGAAGTTGGGTTATTGCCTCGTACACATGGAAGTGCATTATTTACAAGAGGACAAACTCAAGTATTATCTGTTGCAACATTAGGAATGGCTAGTGAAGAACAAGTATTAGATGGAATTGATACAGAAGAATCTAAAAGATATATGCACCACTATAACTTCCCTAGTTACAGTGTAGGAGAAGCAAGACCATCAAGAGGACCAGGAAGAAGAGAAATAGGACATGGAGCATTAGCAGAAAAAGCATTAGTTCCAGTAATTCCTACAAAAGAAGAATTCCCATATGCAATAAGAGTTGTATCAGAAGTATTATCTTCAAATGGTTCAACATCACAAGCAAGTATATGTGGAAGTACATTAGCACTAATGGATGCAGGTGTACCAATAAAAAGACCAGTAGCAGGAATTTCAACAGGATTAGTAACTAATCCAGAAGATGATAAAGACTATGTTATGCTGGTTGATATACAAGGACTAGAAGACTTCTTTGGAGATATGGACTTTAAAGTAGGAGGAACAGAAAAAGGAATAACTGCTATACAAGTAGATATAAAAGTAGATGGACTATCATACGATATAATAAAAGAAGCTTTTGAAAGAACAAGAATTGCAAGAAAACATATATTAGAAGATGTAATGTTACCAGTAATTGATAAACCAAGAGCTGATATTTCAAAATATGCACCAAGAATCGTTGGAACACAAATAAAAGTTGAAAAAATAAAAGATGTAATAGGACCTGGTGGAAAAGTTATAAACAAAATAATAGAAGAAACAGGTGTAAAAATAGACATAGAAGAAGATGGTCAAGTATTTATCTACTCAAATGATAGTGAAAAAGCAGAACAAGCATTAGAAATGGTAGAAGACATAGTAAGAGAAGTAGAAGTGAATGGAATTTACTATGGAGAAGTAGTTAGAATAATGAACTTCGGAGCTTTTGTAGACTTAGGATGTGGTGGAAAAGAAGGACTACTACACATTTCTCAAATATCAAAAGAAAGAATAAAAAATGTAGAAGATGTTTTACATGTTGGAGATAAAGTAACAGTTAGAGTTACAGAAATAGATGACCAAGGTAGAATAAACTTGACAATGAAAGACTTAGTAGAACCAAAAACAGAAGAATAAACAAAATGATAATAAATTTAGAAATATAAAACTCTAAAGAGAATAACTTTAGAGTTTTAACTAATAATATAATAATTTTT
>CAJMRU010000066.1 GCA_905215845.1 uncultured bacterium | reverse complement strand
CGCTTGGCATTGAGTGGTACTCCGATTGAAAATACATTAGCTGAATTATGGAGCATTTTTGATTTTTTAATGCCGGGATATTTGTTTAATTATCATTATTTTCAATAACTTCAACTACTTCAGCATCTTTTTTTTCAGATGAAGATTCATCTTTAATATTTCCACCAGGTCCGATATATTCATCTTTACCAAATGCTAATATCATATAGAAAACGAAAGGTAATAATACTAATCCAACTGTAAATCCTGCACCTTTTCCAAATGATTTTGCTAAGTTATAAGATTGATATATACTTATACCTAACATAATAAGTCCTCCAACAATAGGAATAAAACCTAATAAATAAGCACAAACAATCCATGGTGAAAGTCCTGAAATTTTAAATAATGTTATGACATTATAAATAGGAATGATAGATTTCCAACCTTTTTCTCCAGCTTTATTAAATAATTTCCAACTTGCAACAATTTGGATAATTAAAATAATAAATATGAAAAGTAGAAATATACCCAAGAATGCTCCTAAAGCTGTACCTAATGTAGCGTAAAGTGTAGCATCAGAAACACCTGCACCATAACCTTCATAATAACTAGGATAATTACCGTAATAACTACTATACATATAAAATCCCCTCCTTTATTTTTTATACTTAGATTTTTACATTTTTCTACAAAAAAGTCAATATAATTTTAAAAAATATTGTATAAAATTTTTGCGTTTGATATAATCTAAATAATTACTAAATAATATTAAATTGGGAGGTAAAAAATGAAAGAAGAAGACATGAACAATAATAAAAATATTTGCAATTGCAACTGTAATAAAAAAGATAAATTTATAGAAGATTTATTTAACGAATATTTGCCAGTAAAAGACAATTTAATACAAATGTTAAACGAAGTACAAGAACATTATGGGTATATACCAGAAAAAGCACAAAGAGATTTATCAGAATTCTTAAATGTACCAATGGCAGAAATATATGGAGTTATAACTTTTTATTCAAGATTTACATTAAAACCAAAAGGAAAATATAATATATCAGTATGTTTAGGTACAGCTTGCTATGTAAAAGGCTCACAAAGAATAATGGATAGATTAAAAGAAAGATTAAAAATAGAACCAGGAGAAACTACTAAAGATGGGCTATTTTCAATAGAAGAAACAAGATGTGTTGGTGCTTGTGGTTTGGCACCAGTATTTACAGTAAATGGAGAGGTTTATGGAAAAGCAACTGTGAAAAAACTAGATGAAGTTTTAGAGAATCTGGAAAAACAAGAAAAATAGTAAGAATATACTAATTATAGTAGTATAAGTTTTAAAAGTACTTTTACTTATTGTATGCGAAAAATTGTATATAAAATAAAAAAAGTAAGAGCCAAATGTTCTAACTAAAAAGGAGGAGTTCATAAATGAAAACATTAGAAGAACTTCATAAAATAAGAGAAGAAAAAAGAAAAGAATTAGATTTAAGAATAAATACAAATGCAGATACAAGAGAAAAGCATATTTTAGTATGTCATGGAACAGGATGTACTTCTTCTAAATCTCCAAAAATATTAGAAGAATTTAGAAAAATTTTAAAAGAGAAAAATATTGAAAATGTAAGAGTTATAAAAACAGGATGTTTTGGACTATGTGCAAAAGGCCCAATAGTTATAATTAGACCAGAAGATACTTTTTATGCTATGGTAAAGCCAGAAGATTGCGAAGAGATTATACAAACACATATTGTTGAGGGAAAAAGAGTTGAAAGATTACTATGCAAAGATATAGATGGAAAAATAGTAAATAAATTAGATGAACTTAATTTTTATAAAAAACAAAAAAGAATAGCTTTAAAAAATTGTGGAGTAATAAATCCAGAAGAAATTGATGAATACATAGCTTTCAGAGGATATGAAGCATTAGAAAGAGCTTTAAGAGAATATACTCGGAGATGAAGTAATAGATATAATAAAGAAATCAGGACTTAGAGGTAGAGGTGGAGCAGGTTTCCCAACTGGTAAGAAATGGGAGCTTACAAAAGAATCAGAAGAAGAACAAAAATATGTTGTATGCAATGCTGATGAAGGAGATCCAGGAGCTTTTATGGATAGAAGCATACTAGAAGGTGATCCTCACACAGTACTAGAAGCAATGGCAATAGCAGCATATGCAATTGGTGCAAGTAAAGGGTATATTTATGTTAGAGCAGAATATCCAATAGCAGTAAAAAGATTAAAAATAGCAATAGAACAAGCTAAAGATTATGGAATATTAGGTAAAAATATTTTTGATACTGGATTTAATTTTGATATAGAGATAAGATTAGGAGCAGGAGCTTTTGTATGTGGAGAAGAAACAGCTTTATTGGAGTCAATAGAGGGAAAAAGAGGTCAACCTAGAGTAAAACCACCATATCCAGCACAAGTTGGTTTGTGGGGAAAACCTACATTAATTAATAATGTAGAAACATATGCAAATATTAGTCAAATAATTTTAAATGGACCAGAATGGTTTTCAAAAATAGGAACTGAAAATTCAAAAGGAACAAAAGTTTTTGCATTAGGAGGAAATGTAAATAATATTGGTCTAGTGGAAGTACCAATGGGAACAACACTAAGAGAGATAGTATATGATATTGGTGGAGGAATTCCAAATGGAAGAGATTTTAAAGCAGCGCAAACAGGAGGTCCATCAGGAGGTTGCATACCAAAAGAACATTTAGATACACCAATAGATTATGAGTCTTTAAAACAAATAGGTTCTATGATGGGCTCTGGTGGATTAATAGTAATGGATGATACTAAATGTATGGTATGTTTAGCAAAATTTTATTTAGAATTTACTGTAAGTGAAAGCTGTGGTAAATGTACTCCTTGTAGGATTGGAACAAAAAGAATGTTAGAAATATTAGAAAAACTTTGTTCTGGAGAAGGCGAAGAATATGATATTTATAAATTAGAGAAATTAGCTGTCAATATACAAAAATCAAGTATATGTGGATTAGGTCAAAGTGCACCAAACCCAGTAATAAGTACATTAAAATATTTTAGAGAAGAATTTAGGCAACATGCTATTCAAAAAGAATGTAAGGCCTTGGAGTGTAAAGCAATGTCAAAAATAACTATTGATGAAGAAAAATGCAAAGCATGTGGTTTATGTCAAAAATCATGTCCAGTAAATGCAATAGAAGGTGAAGAAAGAGAAAAAAGAAAAATAAACCAAGATAAATGTGTAAAATGTGGTACTTGTATATCAAGATGTCCATTTCATGCAATTGGAAATTGATAAAAAACCTTAAGAGAAAGGAAGGATGAAAATGGAAGAAAAAATGATTAATTTAACAATAGACAATCAAAAAATATCAGTACCTCAAGGAACAACTATTTTAGAAGCAGCAAAACAAGCAGGAATAGATATACCAACTTTATGCTTTTTAAAAGAAATAAATGAAGTTGGAGATTGCAGAATGTGTATAGTAGAAGTAGAAGGAAGAAGAGGGTTTGCGACTTCATGCATACAAACTGTTGAAGAAGGAATGATTGTGCATACACATACTCCAAATGTATTAGAAGCAAGACATGTTATTTTAGACTTAATAATTTCAAATCATGCAAAAGACTGTTTAACCTGTACTAGGTCAGGAAATTGCGAATTACAAACATTAGCAGTAAAATTTAATGTATTAAATGTAGAATTTGAAGGAGAAATGTCTAAACATAAAATTGATAATCTTTCCCCATCAATAGTAAGAGACTTTAACAAATGTATATTATGTAGAAGATGTGTAGCAGCTTGTAAAAATGTTCAAGAAATAGGAGCAATAGACTGTATAAACAGAGGATTTGAATCATGTATATCAACAGTAGGAGACCATAGTTTAAATGATGTAAATTGTACATTTTGTGGTCAATGTATAGAAGCATGTCCGACAGGGGCATTACATGAAAAAGAAACAATTAATGATGTATGGACAAAATTAAAAGACCCAGATAGTATTGTTATTGTCCAAACTGCACCAGCTGTAAGAGTAGCACTGGGTGAAGAATTTGGGATGAAAATAGGAACTAATGTAACTGGCAAAATGGTAACGGCATTGAAAAGATTAGGGTTTGACAAAGTATTTGATACAAATACAGGTGCAGACTTAACTATAATGGAAGAGGCAAATGAATTTATTAATAGACTAAAAAATAATGATAATTTACCTATGATTACTTCATGTAGTCCGGGTTGGGTAAAATATATAGAAATGAATTACCCAGAATTATTACCGCATTTATCAAGTTGTAAATCTCCACATGAAATGTTTGGAGCGATAATAAAAACATATTATGCTAAAAAAGAAAATATAAATCCTGAAAAAATATATTTAGTATCAGTAATGCCTTGTATTGCTAAGAAATTTGAAAGACAAAGAGAAGAAATGAAAGAAGGAAAATTATTTGATGTCGACAATGTAATAACGACTCGAGAATTAGCTAGAATGATAAAACAAGCCAATATAGAATTTACTAAATTAGAAGATAGTAAGTTTGATAGTCCTATGGGAGAAGCAACAGGAGCAGGGGCAATTTTTGGAGTTACAGGAGGAGTAATGGAAGCAGCATTAAGAACTGCACAAGATACTTTAACGGGAAAAGATTTACCTAAAATTGATTTTGAGGAAGTTAGAGGGACTCAAAATATAAAAAGAGTAAATATGGAAATTAATGGAAAAGAAATAAAAGTAGTTGCAGCAAGTGGATTAGCAAACGCAAAGAAAATTTTAGAAGAAATAAAGCGAGGAAAAGCAGATTATCAATTTGTAGAAATAATGGCATGCCCAGGAGGATGTATCATGGGGGGAGGTCAACCAATAAAGAACTCAAAAATACAAGCAGAAGTCGATGTTAAAAAGTTGAGAGCTCAAGCTTTATATTCAATAGATGAAAAAAGTATTATTAGAAAATCTCATGAAAATCCACTAATAAAGACTTTATATGAAGAGTTTTTAAATAATCCAGGAAGCGAAATAGCAGAAGAATTATTACATACAACTTACGAGAAAAGAGAAAAGTATAAAATATAAAAAACGATAAAAGAGGAAAATAATATGGATAAAAATGAATTAAGACAAGAATTAAATAGTTTAACTAAAAAAAGTAGTGTAGAAGAAGTTCAAAAATATATAAAAGATATGATTAAAGTAAGAGGATTTAAAAACAGTTTATTAGAGAGAATGTGCTTATTAACAGAAGAAATAGGTGAACTTGCAAAAGAAATAAGAAAATCAAACAATAATCTGAGAGTAGATGTTAACAAAGACTATAATTCAAACTTGGAAAATGAAATAACAGATGTATTTATTTGCTTAATGGGAATGTGTGAGCTATTAGATATGGATATTGTTCAAGGATTAAAAAATAAAGAAGAAATAAATTTTAATAGAGAATGGAAATAATAAGAAAAGTAGTGAAGATACATGAACAAGGCTAATAAAGGTCTATCAAAAGTCACTTTTACATATTACATACAAAAAAATCGTATTAAAATAAAATATAATGAGTGTATCGTAGAGTTTACACAAACTATTTACGATACACTTAAAAAGCTATTTACTCTATATTGTATAAATTATTTAGAGTAAATAGCTTTTTTAAAATCTAAATTATTTGTTATTACTATTGTTTTGTCTTTCATTATTTTGATTATTTGAATTGTTTTTATTATTCTTATTTTCTTTATTTTTCTTTTTGTTACACTCAATATCTCCCTTTTGGTGTTTTAACAAATTGTTCATAAACTTAATACTACTTTAACTTACGAAGTTTTCAAACATCTGTTGTGCCTCATCAAGATTATCAAATTCAACACCTTTTTTGAGTTCATCAATATCCTCGCTCGGAAATACATTTTCGCTTATTTCTTCACTCAAAATTGCTGTTTTATTATCCCCTACACATTTATTAATTTGAAGTAAACCGTTCTCAACCTTAACTTCATATACTGTAGTTTTTACATCATTTGCATTCACCTCTTCAACCGCCGC
>CAJMRU010000065.1 GCA_905215845.1 uncultured bacterium | reverse complement strand
TTAAGTATTTATTTTATATTTCATATCAATCTTCTTGATTACAATACTTTTGGTATCTTAAACATATTTTGTTCTTGACTTGGTGCATTTTGTAATAAAGCTTTATTATCTTCAAATATTTCAACCTTATCTTCTCTAAATACATTTTTAGCTTCATTTGCTCCAATTGTTATATCTAAACTTTCTGCATGTGCATTATTTACTATGTCTGCAAAATCTAATATTTCTTGTAAATTTTCTAAATAATTTTCTATTTCATTTTCTTCTAATGTTAAGTTTGCTAAATTTGCAATATGCAATATTTCCTCTTTACTTACTTGCATTTTACCATCTCCTAAATTTTTTATATGCTCAATATTATATACTGAAAAAGTCAAAAAAACAAGTCTATAAAGACCTGTTTTTCCACTTTTCTCCAACTTAGATTGCTCTTGCTTTTACTATTACTCTTTCTTTACTATCATTTGTACAAGTTATTAAAGTTATTTCTTTTTTTCCGTTTGTTTCTTGAGATGTACAACTAACATCTGTTGGAACTACATTATATTTAGTGTATACTGAATATTCTACTACTTTTCCTGACATATCTGTAATTTTTATTATATCACCATTTTGCAAAGTTGGTACTTTACTAAAAAACTTAGAATTCCTATAATTATGTCCTACTATACAATAGTTTCCTACTGTATTTATTTCAGGACCATGAAATTTTAGTGGTGACATTTTTAATAATGATTCTGTTTCTTGTTCTGATTTTGTCTCACCAGATAATATAGGGTATTCTACATTTATTTTTGGAATTTCAATTCTTCCATCTACCACATATGTATAACCAGCTGATGATTTCTCTTTCGTTTTCGTTATAGTTGCATTTGACGAATTTGAATTATTTGTTGTTGGTGGTACTACTACTGGCTTTTCGTCTTCTCCATCATCTGTTGTATCATTTAATACGGCAATTAATATATCCCTATCAGCTACTGTATTATCCTCTTGTGGTATATCTGCATTTGCTAAAATATCTTGAGAAACTGCTTCTGATTTTTCCCTATCATATGCAGCATAAATGTAAAATGATACTAATACTATTAAGAAAAACAATGATAATATGAAATTGAACTTATATATTTTTTTCTTTTTCTTTAACTCTGGTGTTATATATAATTTTTTAGTTACCAAAATTTGATTCATATATCTCTCCCTATTTTATATTGCTTTTACAATATTATATCATGATTTTTTTTATTTTCAAATATTTTTATTGAATTTTTTGTAAATTCGTTATATAATATCATTATGCGGGTATAATTTAGTGGTAGAATGTCATGCTTCCGACCTGATAGCGTGGGTTCGATTCCCACTACCCGCTCCATAATGCGTTTTCGTCGAACCACTTGAAAGTATTGCAACAAGTGAGTTTAAAGAAAACAAAAAAGTGAATATCATTTCACAATATATAAGTCGATTTAGTCGGCTTATTTTTTGCTTTTTGGAAATAAAAGTAAATAATAGCCTCAAAATATTGAAAAAAGGAGGTTTTTGTGATATGATATCTACAGTTAAAAGAGAAATAGCAATAGAAAAAGAATTACGTTCTAAGATTGAATGGGAGAATGCTTTAGTTAAGTACACTAAAATCATTCTCCCCTTAAAACAAGTTATTTCAATACTAAGCTGTTTTTTCATTTAATATCTTATTAATTGTTATTTCAATATCTTGGGTACTTACTGGAAAAGATATTATACCAACACCTCTATAATATATATCTATTTCTTGGACTTTTTTACCATTAACTTTTTCTTGTTGATGAATTACTATTTTTTCAATTAATTCATTTAATATTTCAGCAGTTAGATGATCTATTTCAGTATATTTTTTTACATTAGATATAAATTGAGTTATATCAGTATCTTTCTTTTCAGTATTTTCAATATCTTTTGACAATTGTTCAATTTTTGTTTTTAGTTCTTGTTGTTCCTTATCATAATTAAAAGATAGGTTTCTAAATCTATCATCCGTAATCTTTCCAGATACATTATCTTCGTAAATATGCATAAATAAGTTATCAATTTCAAGCACTCTGTTTTTAGCCTTCTCAAGTTCTTTCTTGTTCCTAGAGATTTGCTTTAACTCATCTTGTGTAGATTTTGCTAATTGTTCTTGAACAAATAAATCTTCATAATCTTTCATATAAGAAATTACTCTTTGAACATTCTCTAAAACAATGCTTTGCAATGCATCATCTGAAATATAATGAGAACTACAAGCTGAAGTATCATGTTTATAACTTGAACATCTGTAATGGTCTTTATTTTTTAAATCTACAACAGGTGATTGAAAATACATTTTTTTACCACAATCATTGCAAAACAGTAGTCCAGAGAAAATGCTTTTCTTACCTAATTTAGCACGTTTTTTTCTGCTATTCCTTAATTGTTTAGTAATGTTCCAAGTATATTCATCAATAATTGGTTCGTGGGTATTTTTAAATATTTTTCTATCTTCTTTTGGAAGATACACTCTAGTTTTATCTTTATAAGAACGAGTGGTAGATTTAAAATTTACTGTATCTCCAATATATTCTTGTCTATCTAAAATACCTGCTACTGTAACAGAACACCATTTATATTGATATTCTTGAGTATTAGTGTTTGAGTTTCTGCCAATGTTTGCATTATATTCTGATGGAGTCAATATTTTTCTTTCTCTTAAAATTCTAGCAATTTCACAAGTTCCATGACCTTGAATAAATAGATTAAATATTTCTTTTACAACTTCTGCTGATGTTTCATCTATAATCCATTTTGTCTTATCATTTTCGTCTTTTTTATAGCCATAGGGTACATTATTAGCAAGTGAAATTCCTGATTCCCCTTTATTTTTAAGAACAGTTCTAACTTTTTGACTTGTGTTTTTAGCATGCATTTCATTAAACCAATCTTGAATAGGTAAGAAGTCATTTAAACCTTTACTACTATCAATATTATCCATGATAGCAATATATCTAATGTTCAATCTTACAAAATCTTCTTCAAGAAGTTGTCCAACAACAAGTCTATTTCTACCAAGTCTTGAATGGTCTTTTACTATTATTGTTCCAATCTTTCCACTTTCAGCAAGTTCCATCATTTCCATAAAAGCAGGTCTTGTAAAAGTTGTTCCAGAATATCCATCATCAACAAAGAACCTAATATTTTGAAAATTGTTATCTTCTGCATATTTACTTAAAATTGATTTTTGATTTTTTATACTATTGCTTTCTCCTGAAAGTTCATCATCTCTTGATAAACGACAGTATAAAGCAGTTATTTTATCGCTTTCTAGCTGTTTCATTATTATCTCCTTTCTCTGACAGCTTGAAACACGATATAAAATTATAGTTACTACAATTCAAGTAGTGTTTATAATATACCATATTTCAAACTAAAAATTCAATACAAAAATATTATTTTTGGAAGATTTCAAAAAATCTAGTTAGTATGGTGTGTTCTGAATCTTTGTTAAAATAGGTATTTACTTTATAAACAGTACCTTTTATTTCTTTTTCAAAGTTCCAATTTTGCTCTAAGCAAAAGCTTTTTAAATATTCTGTAATTTCTTCATTGCTCATTTTAGAGAGTTTGTTACAAAACTCATTCTTTAAATTTTCTAAATATTCATATTCTTCATTAGTTAGTTCTATTCTGTATATTTTTTCATTATTATCGTTCATAACTAGCCCTCCTTTTCTTGTATTCAGGAGAGTTCTTTAGTTTTTGCTTCTCTAATCTTTCTTTTTCTCGTGCTTCTTCACGAGATTTTCTTTCAGCTTCTAATTTTTCTTGTTCAATTCTTTGTCGTTCTAATTCATCTTGTTTTTCTTTATCAAATAAAGTTTTAAAAAAATCAGCAACTCGTTGTGGTGCAAGTTTTATAGCATGGAAGTAGTCTTTTGTTTTTTCTACTAAACCATCATATTTTTCTATCCATCTATTTACGGTGTTTCTTAAATTTTCAATTCTAGTATCTCGTTCATAAATTTCTTTATCTGCTACAATTCCTTTTTTAGCATATTGGGTCAATGTTTCATAATCTTTTGGTTCTAATTCAATTTTCTTTGAGAATTTCTTTTGTTTACCAAAATTTGAAATATCTTCAACTTTTTTATCATATTGCATAAAATTATCAAAATTCGATTGCTTTTCAGCAACGCTATTTGTTATTTTTTCAAGTTTTTCAGATTCTTTCTTTATTTTAAATTCTAAATCTGTTAAATGTTCTTTGGTACTGCCTTTAATACCACGAATAAATCCTCTATAACCACTATCAGACATATATTGAAAAAATCTATCTTGTAATAAACTATATGATTTTATTAGTTTAGCTTTTCCATTTTCATCATATACAGGATTACCAAAGTTATCAGTTAATTGTTCTGATTTCCATTTCTTACTATGGCTCACTTGGTTGATTATTTCTTTTGTAGTACCGATTAAAGACTTATCTTTACATCTTTTAGACCACTTGATTTCTTTTTTTACAACAGGTATTGCTACAACATGTAAATGATAATGATATATAGGCTTTCCATATTCTTCTGTTAAAGCTGTATTTAATTCATCTGCGTGCATAACTGCTGATATAATATTTTCAAAGCCCATTTCTTTTTCAGCAAAGTGAAATGCCTTCTCATAAAATCCTTTTGCAAATTCATAACCACCATTTTGTTCAAAATAGTCGGAGTTAATATCAAATATAATTTCATCAAATATTTTAGCATTATCTTTTAAACCTCTAAGTGATATTTCTCCATTATCAATCATTTCTTTTAATCTTTCGTTATAAGTGCTTTTGAATTTTTTGTAATGCACATTGTTTGGTGTTTGAGTTAAGTCAACATTCATATTAGAGTAAGATTCGTTTTTCCTTTCATTATGTCGTTCTGCTTTTAAAACACTTGCTCTAGTATAAGTTTGTACTCTAGCTACCGAATAGTTTGTTTTGTCCATTTATACATCCTTCCTTGCAGGTAGCAAGAGGCGACCAAAGGGAGCTGTTACATAACTTTTTTCGAAAGTATGTAACCCACTATGACACTTTCAAACTTCGTTTGCAAAGATGTCGTGGGCTCCTAGCGGAGTGCTCATAAATTATCTAATCTTGCGATAGATAATTTATGTTTGGCTTCGCCAAATCAAAATAATATTTTTCATCTCTATTCAAATATTATTTTGACTACTGAAAAATTTTTCTGCATACCTGCATAAAATTTTTTCAGTATCTTTCTGCTATGCTTTGTAAGAATATAGAGCAATACCTATATAGTCTTTTTTAGCATAACAAAAAGACCCATTAGGCACAACAAATAAAACTACCAATATTGCAATTTTTTTTGCAAAGTAGTGAGTTCTATTTGAAACATGCTAATCGGTCTTAACCACTGCTGGACATTTTACATACTATTCTTTAAACCAGCCAAAATATTTTTCACCGCATTGGGTTAATAAGTTTCCTACAAATCTTAATTTTCAATTTTGGAGAAAGATAGAAAATAGTTTATTGTATCCCTTACTAACCAGTGTTTCGTGTCTATTAATTTTTCAGTGTACTATAAAATACAACTATTATATATCATTTTTTTATGTAAATGTCAATAAGATCCAAAAATTCAATTGAAAAAAGTCAATATTGCTGATATAATTGACATATAATAAAAAGAGTTTGGAGGAGATATCATGATTAACAAACAAATCAGTCTAGAACAAATTAGTAAATTTAGTGAAGAATATAATAAAAACAGAGATAATAAAGTTATAGAAAATTCAATTACAAAAAATGGAGTAGAAAATACTTGTATAGATAGACAAGTTATAATGGAAAATCAACCTATTTTTAATATTGAATTGTCAGAAAGTAAGAGATACGACCAAAAAGATAGTTATAAATGTTGGATATATGCAGGAATCAATGTAATAAAACATAATATTGCACAAAATTTGGATATAGACATAATGAAATTGGAATTATCAAACAATTATATTGCTTTCTTCGATAAATTAGAAA
>CAJMRU010000064.1 GCA_905215845.1 uncultured bacterium | reverse complement strand
AGGTACCGTGAGCATTCCTCATTCGAAAGCCTAACCAATTCTAATCTTCATTCCAATCGAACGTCAAAAATTCAAAAAAGTCATCATTATAACCTATTTCCAGCTTCTCTATAATAAATAATGTTATTTAGCAACCATAAATTTGTAAAATTAATATAAAAACTTGCAAAATAAGTAAATTTAAGCTAGAATACTATAAGGAAAGAAGCGAAACTTATTTTGTTTTGTGTTATAAAACAAAATAATCATGGCATTTAAGTACAAAATAAAAAATAGTTTAACATAAAAATACAAACAAGGAGGGCAATAATGGCTGATAAATTAATAATAGTAGAATCACCAGCAAAAGCCAATACCATAAAAAAGTTTTTAGGAGGAAGTACAAAAGTAGTTGCTTCAATGGGACATATTAGAGACTTACCAAAATCAAAAATAGGAATAGATATTGAAAATGACTTTGAACCTCAATATATAAATATAAGAGGAAAAGGAGATTTAATAAAATCACTAAAAAAAGATGCAAAAAATGCAAAGAAAATATATATCGCAACTGACCCTGACCGTGAGGGAGAAGCAATAGCATGGCATTTAGCAACTATATTAAATGAAAACAAAGAAAAAATAACAAGAGTAACATTTAACGAAATAACAAAAACAGCAGTACAAAAGGCAATAAAAGAACCACGAGATATAGATGTTAATCTAGTAGATGCACAACAAGCAAGAAGAGTTTTAGACAGAATAGTAGGTTATAAAATGAGTCCAGTATTATGGAAAAAAGTTAGAAGAGGGCTATCAGCAGGAAGAGTACAATCAGTAGCAGTAAAATTAATTGTTGATAGAGAAAATGAAATAGAAAACTTTATACCAGAAGAATACTGGAATATATATGCAAATTTACAAGACAAAGAAACTAAAAAAGAATTTGAAGCACATTTTTATGGTAAAAATGGAAAAAAACAAGAAATACATTCTGAAAAAGAAGTAAACGAAATATTAGAAAATATAAGCAAAGCAAAATATATAGTAAATGAAGTAAAAAAAGGTGAAAAGAAAAGAACACCAGCACCACCATTTACTACAAGTACAATGCAACAAGAAGCTTCAAGAAAATTAGGTTTTACATTAAAAAAGACAATGTCCGTTGCGCAAGGGCTATATGAAGGAGTAAAAATACCAGAAAAAGGAACAGTAGGACTTATAACATATATGAGAACAGACTCAACAAGAATATCAGAAGAAGCAAGAGCTATTGCAAAAGAACAAATAACATCTATATATGGAGAAAATTATTATGAAAATAGATATTATAAAGCAAAAAAAGATGCACAAGATGCACATGAGGCCATAAGACCAACATATATAGACATTACACCAGACCAAATAAAAGACAGTTTAACAAAAGACCAATATAAATTATATAAATTAGTATATAATAGATTTCTTGCAAGTCAAATGAAACCAGCAGTTTATAATACAATAGCAGTAAATATAAAAGCAAATGATTATGATTTTAAAGCAAATGGACAAACTATTAAATTCAAAGGATTTATGACGTTATATGTAGAAGGAACAGATGGAAAAGAAAAAGAAGAAGAGGGAACATTACCAGACTTAAAAGAAAAACAAGAAGTAAAACTAAAAAAGATAAATCCAAAACAAAGCTTTACAGAACCACCAGCAAGATATACAGAAGCAAGTTTAGTAAAAGCCCTAGAAGAAAAAGGAATAGGAAGACCAAGTACATATTCTCCAACAATAACAACAATACTAGAAAGAAGATATATAGAAAAAAATCAAAAACAATTAACTCCAACAGAATTAGGAAAAATAGTAAACAAACTACTTACAGAAAATTTTGCAGATGTAGTAAATGTAGAATTCACAGCAAAAATAGAAAATGAATTTGATGAAATTGCAGAAGGACATGAACAATGGAAAAAAATGATAAGAGAATTCTATGGACCATTTGAAAAAGAAATAGAAAAAGTAGAAAAAGAATTAGAACATGTAGAACTAGTTGATGAAGTTTCAGATGTAAAATGCGAAAAATGCGGAAGAATGATGGTATATAAATATGGAAGATATGGAAAATTCTTAGCCTGTCCAGGATATCCAGAATGTAAAAATGCCAAACCTATTGTAGAAACAATAGATGTACCATGTCCAAAATGTGGTGCAACAGTACAAGTAAGAAAAACAAAAAGAAAAAGAAATTACTATATATGTGAAAATAATCCAAAATCTTGTGACTACATTTCATGGAACAAACCCAAAAAAGGAGAAAAGTGGAATCCAGAAGAAGCAGAAGAAATAAAAAAAGAAACAGAAAGTAAGAAAAAGAAAACTACTAGAAAAAAGAGAACAACTAAAAAGAAAGCATAAGTTTTATGATAGAACTAATAAAAAGAATTACTAATTGTAGAATTAGTAGTTCTTTTTTGTTAGTTGGAAAATTAAAGAATGACTAAATTTATTGAAAAATTGCTTAAAAGATGTATATTGCTATATAAAAATGCATATAATGATTACGAAAAAGTTACGCAAACGTAAAAAATTCGTAATGAAATAATTGACTAAATTAAAAGAGTTTGATACAATGATTACGAAAAAGTTACACAAACGTAAAAAATTCGTAATGGAGGGAGTACTATGAAGATAAAAAGAGATTTTTATTTAAATGAACTTATAGATAGAATCGACAATGGACTTATAAAAATAGTTACTGGAATAAGAAGGTGTGGGAAATCTTATTTATTAGATCCAATTTTTAAAGATTATCTTATTCAGCAAGGAGTAGAGGAAAATCATATTATAAAATTGAGTTTAGATGAGAGAGCAAATAATAAATATTTAGACCCTGATGTACTTGACCAATATATAAGAAGTTTAATTATCGATGATAAAAAATATTACTTAATATTAGATGAAATACAACAAGTTAAAGAATTTGAATCAGTTTTAATAGGATTTATGCATATAAGCAATGTAGAAATATATGTAACAGGAAGTAATTCAAAATTTTTATCATCAGACATCGTTACAGAATTTAGAGGTAGAGGAGATGAAATAAGAGTTTATCCTTTATCTTTTGATGAATTTTTTTCTGTATATAAAGGAAGTGAAGAAAAAGCTTTAAATGAATATTACACATATGGGGGATTACCTCTAACTTTACTTTCTAAAACAGATAATGCTAAAACAAATTATTTAAAAACACAAAAGGAAAATGTATATATTAATGATATTGTTGAAAGAAATAAAGTTCAAAATAGAGAAGAATTAGAAATGTTAGTACAAATAATAGCGTCTGATATAGGTTCACTAACTAATCCATTAAAATTATCAAATGTGTTTAAAGAAAGAGATAGAAGTTCAACAATGACTGACAAAACAATATATAATTATTTAGGATATTTACAAAATGCTTTTATTATAGAAAAGGCAAGACGATTTGATGTAAGAGGAAAAAGATTTATAGAGACTCCTCAAAAATATTATTTTACTGATATGGGAATTAGAAATTCATTTTTAGATTTTAGACAAAGTGAAGAAATATCACATACAATGGAAAATGTAATTTATTTAGAATTAAGAAAACGTGGATACAATGTTGATGTTGGATCAGTTGAAATAAGAGAAGGCAATAGCAAAAAACAATTAGAAATTGATTTTGTTGCAAATAAAGGAAACAACAAAATTTATATTCAATCAGCATTAGAAATGAAAACACCTGAAAAGGTTGCACAAGAACAAAAATCATTATTAAATGTAAATGACTTTTTTAAGAAAATAATAATTGTAGGAGATAATATAAAAAAATCTCGTTATGAAAATGGGATAATAATAATGAGCATATATGATTTTCTTTTAGATTCTAATAGTTTGGAATATTAGTAAAATATAATATTGCAAATTAAAGTTTATTAAAATTTATTAAAAAATAAAATATAAATTTAGTAAATATGCATAATACAAAAAATAAAAAACAACAATAGGAGAAGAAAGATGAAAGATACAATAATTTACCTAATTAGACATGCTGAAACTGTTGAAGAGAACGGAATTAGAAATACTAATGAAGATTTTCAAATGATTAATGAAAAAGAAATATTATCTGTACAAGGAGAAGAAGAAGCTAGAAAACTAAGCGAAAATGTCGAGTTACAGAACATAGATGTTATTTGGTCAAGTAATTACACAAGAGCAAAAGCAACTGCAAAATATATAGCTAATAAAAATAATTTGCAATATAATTTAGATAAAAGATTATGTGAAAGAAATCCAGGAAATTTAGAAGATTTGGCAAAATTCATGAGTGATAAAGAGACTAGAGATCCATCTCGTGAGCAACTAGCTTTTCCAAAATTTAAAACTAGAGATGGAGAAAGTGCAAATGATACAAATAAAAGAATGAATGAATTTATTGAGGAAATACTTGAAAAATATAAAGGAAAAAGAATAGCAGTTGTAAGTCATGGTGGATCAATTAAATTTTATTTGCTAAGTTATTGCAAAGTAAATGAGAAATTAAATCTTGAATACAGCGAAAAAGAATTATTTATAAAATCACCTTGCTTATTAAAAATGACTTTTAGAAATAATAAATTAGTACATTTAGAACAAGTAAAATAATGATAAAATCTAAAAATAGAGGAGAAAAGTATGGTTAATACAAAATCATATATTGGTAAATTAGTTAAAGTTAAAATAGATAGACCAATGGGGTCAAAGCATCCAAAACATGGATTTATATATCCGGTTAATTATGGATATGTTCCAAATACAGTAAGTGAAGATGGAGAAGAAATTGACTGTTATGTGTTAGGAATATTTGAACCTATTGATGAATTTGAAGGGAAATGTATAGCAGTAATACATAGAACTAACGACAATGATGATAAGCTTATTGTAGTGCCAAAAGAAAAAGAATACTCAGATGATGCAATTAGAGCCGTAACTGAATTTCAGGAAAGATTTTTTGAGAGTATAATTATAAGATATTAAATTAAAATGTAGTAAGATAGAAAAATTATATAATAAAGTAGATAAAAGGTGTACAAATTAAGAGATAAAATAAAGGGTTTAGATAAAAAGCTAAACTCTTTTTGAATTTTATAAAAAATTTTAAAGAATATAATATTAACAACTTCAATTTAAAAAGATATATTAACAAAAAAGTAATAACTTCAAATAAAAAGCATAAAATGATAATAGCTTTTACCTGGAGGGATTAATATGTTTTTAGTATTTGATAAACAAAAAATCTATGCATACCTTATAGTATTTGTAACAGTATTATCACTATTTTTTATGGCAGGAACAATAAAAACAGAAGACACAGTAGAAACATCAGCAAAACAAGAAAAATTACTACCTATATATAATGTAGAAACGGAAGAAAAGAAAGTTGCATTAACAATGAATTGTGCATGGAATGCAGATGACATAGATAAAATTTTAAATGTATTAAAAGAAAACAATATAAAAATAACATTTTTTATAGTAGGAGATTGGATAGACAAATATCCAGAAGCAGTGAATAAAATAAAAGAAGCAGGACATGAAATAGGAAGCCACAGCAATACACATCCACATGTAAATAACCTAAGCTATGAAGAAAATATAAAAGAAATAGAAGAAAGTTGCAAAAAAATAGAACAAATAACAGGAACAAAATCAACATTATATAGAGCACCATATGGTGAATATAATTCAACAGTAATAAAATCAGCACAAGATAAAAAACTATATCCAATACAATGGAATTTAGATACATTAGACTATACAGGACTAACAGGAGAAGAAATGTGGAAAAGATTAAAAGACAAACTAAAAGAAGGAGATATAATTTTAACACACAATGGAACAAAACATACAGCAGATAGCCTAGATATGTTAATAAAAAACATAAAACAAAAAGGATACGAGGTAGTAAGAATTTCAGATTTAATATACAAAGAAAACTATAAAATAAATATAAATGGTACACAAGTTAAAAATAATTAGTGTATAAATTTTCCAAAAGAGGAAATACTTATTATATAAAATTTTAAGGGGAAAA
>CAJMRU010000063.1 GCA_905215845.1 uncultured bacterium | reverse complement strand
TTTATTTATATACATTTCTAAAATATAAACTGCTGATATAGTATCTACTATATTCCTTTTTTTCTTTTTATTAACCTCAAGAAAATTCATTGTTTTATGTGCCGCAACTGTTGTTAATCTTTCATCAATAGTCTCTATTTTTATTTGGTTATATTTACATTTTAATTTATGTATAAATTTTTCTGTTACTTCTGCTCTTTCAGTCTTCGTTCCATTCATATTGTACGGCATTCCTATTACAAATGTATCAATTTCATATTTTTCTAATATTTCGTCTAATCTTCTTAGTACAATTTTATCTGTGCCATTTCTTTGAATTGTCTCTAGCCCTTGTGCTGTCATATTAAGTGGGTCAGTTATCGCTATTCCAACTCTTGCATCACCATAATCTATTCCCAATATTCTCATATTAATCCTCATCAAGACCTATATATTTTTTTACCATTTTTTCTAATAATTCATCTCTTTCTATTGTTCTTATTTTGTTTCTTGCATCATTATGACTTGTAATATATGTTGGGTCTCCTGACAATATATATCCAACTATCTGATTTATAGGATTATACCCCTTTTCTAATAAGGCACCATATACATCCTTTAAAATTTCTTGGCATTTAACATTTTCTTCTTTTTCTACTTTAAAGTTCATTGTTTTATCAAATTCCATAATTACTATCTCCTTTCTAATATTATATATTAGTTATATCGCTCTCATTTTTATCTGCATTATCTAAATATTCTTCTAGTTTTTTCAAAACTTCTTCTAAACCTGTTCCTTTATAGTAAGAAGATAATACAAAATTTAATCTTGGTGAAACTTCTTCTGGTAACTCCTCTTCTGGTTCTTCATATGTTTCATAAGTATATTCTCCCGCATCTTCTGGTAAAGATATTTTCATTTTTTCAAGACTATCTTTTAAATCGTTTATAAAACTTGCTACTCCATTTGCATCTACACCAGAAAATGCTATTACAAATTTAGGCCCCATATATCTTACAAATACATAATCTGGAGATATATTATTTCTTACATATGCACTTATTTTTCTAATTACTTCATTTCCCAATTCTCTACAATAATCTTTGTTTATTTCTTCAAGATTTATTATTCTAAACATACATATTGTAGAAATTGTATATTGGTCTATAATTCTTTTCCCTTCACCATATAAATATTCTTCTGAATATAGTTCACTAAATAAATCTTTCCTTACTATTGATTCAAGAGTTTTTTGATGTACTACTGTTTTTAATACTGATACAATATTATCTTTTATTACTTCTAATATTGTTATATCTACATTATCAAAGTCATGTGGTGTTCCACTTTCCATTATCCAATATCCTATATATACATTATCTATATATAAAGGAAAGAATATTGCTGATTTTGCTCTGCCAAATTCCATTTGTTGATATGGCAATCTTTCTTTTTCATTATTAACAGTAACATATTTAGGAGTAGCTTTTTCTATACTGTCTTTAAACATATCTACATCTTGCAATGATTTTAATGAATCCCAATGTCTCTTATCAACATTTGAAGCTTTCACTTCATACTCTGCTCCATTAAACACTACTATTGTTGAATATTTTATTTCATATTTTTCTATTAGTATCTCATTAATCTTTTTTATTTTTTCATCAACTGATGATGCTTCTCCTATTGTACTCATAAAGTCTTGTAATACTTGCAAATTAGTAATTTTTTGGTTTATATTCTTAAATTTTTGTATCTTTTTGTTTATTTTAACATTATAAATTACTAATACCAGCACTACTATTATTAGTATTCCAACAATTGCTACTGTTATCACTATTTATTTCCTCCTATTTTAAAATTTCCTTTTCATTTGATCTAATGTATTATTCATACTTGGTGAAAATGTATTATTAATTTGAGTTGTATTAGCTACTGGTGGTCTATAGCTTGTTCCTCTTCCTGAAATTAATGGATAAACCATATTAGCTAATTCTCGTAATATTTGCATAAAACTTTTTGAATATCCTTTTAATGTTATTTCGCAATTTATAATTCCTTCTAAATATTTTGTATATATATCTTCCTCAAAAGGTATTGATATATGTTTTATCAAATTCCTATCAAATAATTCTGTCATAAATGACATTGCAGGATCATTATAAAAAGCCATTCCACCTATTATTGTTTTTTCTGTAATTCCTCTTACTTTTACAACTTTATTAAGTATAATTTTTAATTTCTTTTGTTCTAGAATATTTTTAGCTTTTAATTCTCTTAAAAAAGCCGTTAATGGTTGAATTGTAAGTATATCTAGTGTTTGTACCAAATATGTTTCTTGAGATTGTTTAAAGTAACCTATTGGTGAATTATAATCACAATCTATTAGTATTACTGAATAATTTTTTACTAATGTTTGTAATATTTCATCTACCTTTGATATAGCTTCATTTTCTTCTGGAAGTGATGTAAATACTGTTAAGTTCGGATTTACATTTATTCCATCAGCAATTCCTCTTGATAAATTCATTATACAATTAGTTGCAATATTCCTTAATCCTTCCTCATTTTTTGTATATATATAATAAGAATTTCTATTTTGTGTTGTATCTAATATTGCAACTTTTATTCCCATAGTTGATAATAATTCAGCAATATTATTTACGATAAATGATGTTCCATTTTTACTAGTTCCTACAAATGTAACTATTTTCTTATCTGCTGTCAATAAAGATGATATATCTATAGTTTGTACATATTCATTATTTGGTTTCATTATTTGATTTTCAGTATTATAATTAGTATATTGATTAGCATTTAAATTTGTATTTATAGTATCTACTACATTATAATTATTGCTTGATTCATAATTTGTGTAAATCTCTTTATATCCACTATTATCAGCATTATTATATCTCACATCTTGATTTTCTATTTCTTCCTCATCATCTTCATAAAATCCTGGTAACATTGTGCTCTCGTTATTTTCATACTCATCTGTAAAACCTGGTAACATCGTATTGTCATCATAACTATTTTCTTCTGGCACTGTCGCTACTGTTAAATCACCATTACTTTCTTGTTCAACACTTGGTATTTCTTCCATATTCTCAAATCCTGGCAATATTGTTGTTTCTTCTACATATGAGCTATTTTGTTGTTCTTCGGGAAGTGGATTTTTTCTTGGTCTTCCTCTTCTCTTTTTTGTTGGTTGAACCTGATTTTCCTCTTGTACTTCTTTTATTTCAGTTTCTTCAATCTTCTCTGGAATAGGATTCTTTCTTGGTCTTCCTCTTCTTCTTTTCACTTGATTTGTTTGCATTTCTGTATTGCTTACTGTTGAAACTTTATTAGCTATATTTATTATTTTTCCTGCTTCTACTTCAGTTGTTTTATTTGTTATCTTTTGATTATTATTTGGCAATACTGGCATTACATTATTTTCTCTAGCTTTTATTTGTGCTACTTTTTGAAGTTGTTGAAGTACTTCATCATTCACAGATGTTGACTGTTTTACTTTTTGTGTATTTTGTTGTATATCTTGTTTAGATTTTGATAATTTTTTAACACCTTTTATATTAACAGAAGAAGGTATTACAACAGGTTTTGACATTGCTATTACTTTATTTTTAGATTTCAATAATTTTTCACTTGTACTTTCTTGTTTTTCCTTCTCTTTATATCTTAACGTATTAGATACTGTGTTATTAAATGACATTATTTTTTGATATTTAGGTGAACGTTCCTCTAATACTGCTCTTACATTCAAAGGTAAAAATTTACTAATTATCCTCAATTGAGTATCATTGTATTGTGCTGCTATATTATTAAAACTTTCAATATATCTATCTTCGTTCTTTCCCAAACTTTTATAATGTGTTAAAATATTTTGTATTTCCATTTCACTAACATCATTTTCATTCTCAGATTTATACTTAACTTCCTCTGAATCTATTTTATAATATGCTTTTGCTTCCTTTTTTACACGAGGTCTATTTATTAATTTACAAACTTCTTCTACACTTCTGTCATTCCCAAGTAGTGCATTATATATCCCTATTCCAAATAATTTAACTAACATTGATTCAGACTTTTCTCTTCTATCTGAACAGATTAAAATAATTGGAATATCATTACCTTTTATGTTTGAAGCTTCATCACTTATACTATCTAATTTATCAAATATAAATTTATCAATTTGATCATACTGAGTATGTGAAAAGGCCTCTAAATCTTCACTTATAACTACTCTGTCATAAGATTTATCTTTTTGTAATTCTTTTAAAATTGCATTAAAGTAATAAACATTTTTATGAGAGATTATTTCTTTATATTCCTTTTGATATCTTTTAACTATTGATTCTGAAATTTCTTCATTACTTACAGCAAATAAAACTTTCATTTGTTACCCCCTTCCAAATTTTACGAACACTGTAAAGGCCAGTGGTAATATTTGGCATATGATTAATATTGTTACAAAAGTTACTATAAGCCCCATACCTTTTTCCAAAGTATCCAGCTTTCTTATACCTATAACATATTGGTGAATTGCTCCTATTGCAATTCCTAAAAAACATAATGGAATGCTATATACTCTAACCAAGTTCAAAATATATGCAACTATACCATATGTCTTTGAACCATATTTTTCTTGATAATCTGCTATTGAATTTAATTCTTTTTCTTTTATTTCTACTATTTTGCTTTCTGTTTCTTCATCTAAAATTCCATCTGTTGCATATACTGATGTGAATGAAAATAATCCAAAAATAACTAGTAATAATGTTATAAATATGATTGTTTTTTTCATTATATTTAATGCCCCTTTCTACTATTTTGGCAATTTCCTTATTTTCTCATTTACTTATATATCATACAATATCTTTTATAAAATAGCAAGGAATTTTTACAATTTATTATATAAATATTTCATATGTTTGTATACACTATTTGCCCAATTTTTATCAGAAGCATATTTAGTATTAACAGCTGTTAAAGTTGAACCATTATAATATGTTCCTTGAGCTTTTTCTCCTCCATAAATTTCTGTTCCTTTTGGATTTAAATAGTATTTTACAAACACTCTTGCAATTAAATCTATACACTCAGAATAATCTGTGAATTCATATGCACCATTGTATGGATTTGAGTCATATGCTCCATATCCAAATAAATTTTTCTTTTGCAATGCAATCTTTGATGTTCCCCATCCACTTTCATGTATTGCGACAGCTGCAACGAAAACTCCATTTATATTGTATTGCTTCTCTATGTAATAAAAATATTCTGCATTATTTTCAAATATTTTATTTTTATCTTTATCATCTGTTAATATCTTTTTAAATTGTTCTAATGATAATCCACTCGGTTTATTTAATTTCATATCAAAGCTTAATTTTTCAATATTTCCACCATTTCCTGATGTAGTATTTCCTTGATTAGATGTTAAATTTTTATCATTTTGTATTTCTTTTTCATTAGGATTTAAATATGTTGTGCACTCTTTTTTAACATATCCCCTATAGCTATCACATATTATCTTATACCATTGTCCATTTATCTCTAAAACCTTTAATTCGTCATTTTTGGCTAATGTTGCAACTTTTGTAGCATTCTCACTTGGCTCAGACATAACAGACAACCTATCTGATGTTACATATACTTTATCTCCTACTTTCACATTGTAATTTGCAATTTTCTTACCATTTCCAACTTCAACAATTTTATTTACAGATGCTTTTGTAATCTTACTTGCCATTTGCTTTTCTTCTATTAATTGCTCTTTCTCATAAACCTTTTTAGTTGTAATTTCTTGTTTTCCTTCTCTTCCTTCTTGAACTACTTGTACCATACCTTTTGGTAATTTGTTATTTGTTCTATATTTAGTTATATATTCTAAGGTTTCTTCATGTACACTAATTTCTTCTTTTCTACCGTTATTTGTATTTTTATCTATTATTTCTTCAATATTTATTTCACTTGCATTACTGATTTGTACTTTTTCTTTACTTACTTCTGTACTATCATTGGCAAATACTTCTTTTGAAAAATATAGGTTATAAAATATTATTGAATATAATAGAAT